>CAYTIU010000008.1:0-13051 GCA_964438085.1 uncultured Candidatus Saccharibacteria bacterium
GGCAACCCCGAAGAAAAGTATCATGGTACGCGGCATAATATCGGTTTTGCATGCCTTGATAATTTTGCCGCAGATAATGATTTTGACCCTTGGGTTCACAAAAAAGACCTAAAAAGCCTTGTTACACAAAATACATTAGGCTCAACCCGCGTTATTTTAGCCAAGCCAACCACCTACATGAACCTCAGCGGCGAAGCCACGCAAGCTATCGCAGCATTCTATAAAATTGCACCCGAAAATATCATTATAGTAGCTGATGAGCTTGACGTACCATTCGGACGCATCCGTACGCAAACCGGAGGCAGCGCAGCAGGGCATAATGGTGTTAAATCGATTATCCAACACCTTGGTGAAAGCTTTGGGCGTATCCGCATTGGTATCGGACCAAAAACACCCGAACAAATGGATGCTGCCGACTTTGTGCTCGCCGCGTTCACTCAAGAGCAACTCTCGGCTATGCCCGATTTATTCCGCGAAGTTTCAGCAATCCTCACCGAAACTATTTTCGGCACTGAGCTTGCCACTGATACTCGCAGTTTTATCTAGCCTATAAACTCTGTTTGGTTGCAAGGTACGCAAGTGCCTCTTTGCCAAGTATTTCGGCCAATTTACCCTCGGTATTTTTAACTATTAAAGAATTGCTCATGCGTAGCTTTTCAAATTGGCGAAACGCGCTATTCCGCCGTTCAATTGCATCGTGTGCTATACCATTATCAAAATCACAAATTGCTTGCTGCGCGTCTTCATGTACTAATCTCAATCGCTGCAACGATACTAAAGCCACGCTCTACAGCCTCGTGTGCTGACATTTTATACGGAAGCCCAACATTATCCGCTTGTTCTGGGGGAATCTGTACGATATTTTGCTCTTGCATACTAAATCAATTTTCTTAATTTTACATTATACCATAAACTATTCAAAATAAAAGAGCCTCTAGAGGGGGTGGGCACCGCTAGAGACTCTTTAATCCCTTCAACTCGACCAGCGATGAAGCATCAATACCTGCGTAAAGCCAAGGTTTGTGCCGGCCAAAGACCATCTTTTTGGACTCATCGTTCCCACTACAGGGCAGAGCGAAGTTAAAGGGGTTAGTCTGTTTTAGAGCGTTGCCCCGTAAGGGACGCTGCATAAAAAGTGGAGGGTAACAACTTTGTCATGACGCGCTCTAAAACAACCTAACAATTTAATCTGAATTTAACTTCAGATTGTTAGAATGGGGGTATAAGGTACGTAGGAACGTCATATAAACGCCTACAGATTGCAATTTTAGCAAATTTGTTACGTTATGTCAATACTTTTCCATATTTTTGTATTATGAGCAATAAGATTACGCTAACGCTTTCAACTATTCCACCTCTGTTACGGGCTATTCCTTCGCCGCCAAAGCAATTATTTGTAAAAGGAGTGCCATTAGGCGAGATTACGCAGCGCCCACGCATAGCAATTGTTGGCAGCCGCAAGGTAACACCGTATGGCACTTACGTCACTGAACTGTTTGCAGCAGCACTGGCAAAACAGGGAATTGTTATTGTAAGTGGACTAGCGTTTGGCATAGATTCGCTCGCTCACAGGGCAGCACTACAGGCTGGCGGGCTAACTGTTGCAGTGCTACCAACTGGGCTCGACACTATATATCCGCGCAGCCATTATGCGTTAGCCGGAAAAATCGTAAAACAGGGCGCGCTCATAACCGAGTACGAACAGGGAACGAACGCCTACAAAGGTAACTTCATTGCGCGTAACCGGCTCATTTCAGGACTAAGTGACCTGATACTGATCCCCGAGGCAGGCGCTAGCAGCGGTACCCTACACACTGCCCAGTTTGCGCACTTGCAGGGCAAGCAGCTTGCAGTCGTGCCGGGAAATATCACCAGTGACATGAGCGCAGGCACCAATGAGCTGCTCAAGCAGGGTGCTAGCCCGGTCACTGAGCCAGCAGATATTATACGCATGCTGGGCTTGGAGCAATCCGCCCAGCAACAAATTCACGACAATATAATAGTATCCAGCGAAGAACAACATATACTAAACACTCTGCGCCAGGGTGCAGCAAGTACCTCTGAACTCACAACGCGCTGTGATATATCGATCCAACAGTGTAACCAGCTAGTAACTTTGCTAGAAATCAACGGCCTTATTCGGGCAAACGGTAACGGCGTGTGGGAAATTATACAGCGCATTTCATAGACTGCTTATGCTAGACTAGGGTATGTGAAAGCAGCACACATTCGTGATTTGCTTTTTGGGTTTATATAGCGTAAGCTAACGACTTGTGCGTATAAATCGTACACATATACGTTTATGGCAAAGAATATAGTAATTGTAGAGAGCCCGGCAAAAGCCAAAACAATCGAGAAGTATCTTGGGAAAGATTTCAAGGTGCTCTCGAGCATTGGCCATATCCGTAATATTGCCAAAAAAACTAAAGATGGAACGCCGCCGATAGATGTTAAAAAAGGCTTTGAAGCGGTGTATGAAATTGATTCCGATAAGAAAAAAATTGTAGCCGAACTTCGTAAAGCTGTAAAAATAGCTGACACTGTATGGCTCGCGACTGACGAAGACCGCGAAGGCGAGGCAATTGCCTGGCATTTGTGCGAGGTATTAAAGCTTGATCCGAAAAAGACAAAACGTATTGTCTTCCACGAGATTACCAAGCACGCTATCGAAGAAGCAGTGAAGAATCCGCGCACCGTAGATATGTCGCTGGTAGAAGCACAGCAAGCCCGGCAGATTTTAGACCGAATTGTAGGTTTTGAGCTTTCGCCAGTGGTGTGGCAAAAAGTACCAGGCGGAAAATCTGCCGGGCGCGTGCAGTCACCTGCGGTTCGACTAATTGTTGAGCGAGAGCGTGAAATTGAAGCATTTGAAAGCGCTGCTACGTATAAGATAACCGCAACATATACGGCCGATGGCACAACGCTTGAGGCAGAGCTACCGCGGCGTTTTGACACCGAAGCTGAGGCGCGGGCATTTCTGGAGTCATTGATCGACGCAGAATTCACCGTTGCCAATACCACAAAAACTCCTGGCACACGCAATCCAAACGCACCATTTACCACTAGTACGCTTCAGCAAACTGCCCACAGCCGGCTTGGCTTTGGTTCCCGCGCAACTATGACAGCTGCCCAGCGTCTATACCAATCAGGAAAAATTACCTACATGCGTACTGATTCGGTAAACCTGTCGACACAGTCTTTGGCACAGATGACCGATTTTATAAAAAAGGAATACGGCGAAGCATATCATCAATACCGCACCTTTAAAACTAAAGCCAGCGGTGCGCAAGAGGCTCACGAAGCAATTCGCCCTACAGATATTGCCGTTACCCAAGCAAGTTCTGACTCATACGACCAAAAGTTATACGACCTAATTAGGCGCCGCACACTCGCCAGCCAAATGGCACCAGCCAAACTTGAAAAAACGACTATCACTATTGCGGTATCTACAGGGAAAGATGTTCTTGAAGCAAAAGGCGAAGTTATTGTGTTTGATGGCTTTTTGAAAGTATACGGCACTCATAAAAAAGAGGACGCTATTTTGCCAGCACTCACAACCGGACAGGCACTAACTTTAGATGCTGCCAACGCGCGGCAAGTATTTGCACGTCCGCCAGCCCGCTACACCGAGGGTAGTTTAGTCAAAAAACTCGAAGACTTGGGTATTGGGCGCCCCTCAACCTATGCCACTACTATCTCTACTGTGCAGGCACGCGGCTACGTCGAGAAAGGCGAAAGCGAGGGTTCACCGCGCGATGTTATTACGCTCGATCTTAAAGATGGCGCGGTGACCCGAGCGGTTGTCCAAGAAAATACTGGCAGTAACCGCGGAAAACTCATACCAACCACCAGTGGTAATGTCATGAGCGATTTCTTAACTGGGCACTTTGACCAAATTGTTGACTACGGTTTTACCGCAGAAGTAGAAGAAGATTTTGACACAATCGCTGCCGGCAAACTAGACCGGCAAAAAATGCTGAAAGAATTTTATACGCCATTTCACAAACTTATCGAGAAATCAGGTGACATTAAGCGTTCCGATGTAGCGCAAGCCCGTAAGCTCGGCAATGATCCCAAGACTAACAAGCCTGTCTATGCACGATTTGGGCGGTTCGGGCCTATGCTGCAACTTGGCGACCAAGATGACGAAGACAAGCCAAAATTTGCGCCATTGCCAGCTGGCGCCAAGCTCGAAACCGTTACCTTTGAAGATGCGCTCGAGATGTTTAAGCTCCCGCGCACCGTCGGCACGACCGAAGATGGCGAGACTATCAAAGCCAATATTGGGCGGTTTGGGCCATACATTCAGGTCGGCAAGCTCTTTGTGTCAATTAAACCAAAAGACCCATTTGAAATCACCGAAACTGAAGCGCGTGAATTATATGCCGAAAAACTTAAAAAAGAAGCTGAGAAATATATTGCTAACTTTGGTGATATCCAAGTACTAAACGGGCGATTTGGGCCATACGTCACTGACGGCACCAAAAATGCCAAAATCCCCAAAGACGTTGACCCAAAATCCCTCACCGAAGCAGCTGCCAAAGAATTGCTTGAAAAAGCGCCAGCCAAAAAAGCTCGATACGCTCGTAAGAAAAAATAATCTCTTAAATCTTCTAACAGATGTTACGAGATAGTTAAGAAATATTTAAGATTGACATTCTTGTAAAACCGTACTATGGTTCAATGATTATGGCCATATACGAGGTAATTGACGAGGAAATCCCTTTTAATCCCAACGACTCACGCACAGTACTAGCGCAAGATGTAGTCCGACCGTTGATAATTAAGTCACTTGTTGATTCGCTGTTATATCCACAGTCTATTGAAAGCAGTTCACTTCATTTTGCATCATGGGTCGAGTCACCAAGCGAATGTTTGGGGCACGCACTCATAACTCATATCGCCCACGACGAAGATGTACCAATACCAACTATTGACTCGCGATTCTATACTGCCAACAGGCACTCCCAAACTCTCGCAGACGAAGTAAAACAGATTACGCTTGTTTCACCAGACATGTCCTACAACGAATCTGTCACAAATCTATCAGAAAATTTTGATAAATATGATCTTGAGGTTATGGCTCGAATGATTGGTAAATCGGTACTAGGGCATTCAGCTACTCCGGCAGAGAATATGGACAGGCATGTGTATCATGCAATTGTTGGCTCAGGCCATGTCCTCGACCAATTGGCAGAATTCTTCAAAGATCATTGCCCTGCAACAGATGAAGATCTCGTATTATTTGACGAGTGGGACTAATTTTAGCCTACTTCTGAAAGCTATATTTGCACATAAGCTATATGCATGGTTTTCTACAACATAAAATAAGCAAAAGAGTCATAAATGTGCTACAATATATGTGTTAATAGCTTATTTAAAATAATTATTGACTTTTAGTAATTATAGTGATATAATTGAAAAGAGTTGAGAAGAGAAACCGAAACGGAGATTAGCTACTATGACTAATGGCGATGCCACAGATAAGATCTTACAGACAGAAGAATACGCGCAAGCGATTCTTGAGACAATTGAACGCGAACGAGAACGTGAAATAATTTCACGCCGTTTTGGGTTGTTTGACCGTAAAGAAACCCTTGAACAGATAGGGGAACTACTCGGTATCACCCGTGAACGTGTTCGCCAACTTGAAAAGTCTGTGATTACACGCCTCAAAACAAGTGCCGAAGCAGGGGACTTACCACATATTGCTACGCTCGAAAAGCGCTTTACTGAATATTTGAATGAGCATGGTTCTGCAGCTCGTATTACGAATATTTCAAAGGTATTGACCGCAGAAAATTCAAAGACCGACCAATCACGCGTTGCGTTTTTAGCTGCACTTGTTCCAAGTATCGTCTCTATTAATGAAACTGATGATTACTACCAAGCAATAAGTCTCAAGAAAGCTTTTGATGAAAAAGCACTTAAAACTACTGTTGGTAAGGTGGTTGATGCAATTAAGAAAATCGGTGAGCCAAAGCCAATCGAAGCTATTGCAGAAGCAGCAAAAATTACTGATCCAAAGCAAGCTGAAGCCTTAGCGTCAATTTCTAAGAAGCTTGCAACCTTAAACGGGCAGTGGGGGCTTATCCGCTGGCCAATGGTAAATCCTAAGAATATCCGTGACAAAATCTACGTTATCCTCAAAGAAAACGGCAAACACATGCACTTTAACGAAATTGCTGACGCTATTAAGGATTCTGACTTTAAGCGCAAAGACGTAACCACACAAGCAATTCATAACGAACTTATCAAAGACAAGCGTTTTGTACTCGTTGGGCGCGGTATCTATGCATTGCAAGAGTGGGGCTATAAGAAGGGAACTGTAGCAGACATCATTGCCGATATTCTCCGTAAGGAAGGCAAGGAACTTCACCGCGACGAGATCGTAAAGCGAGTCCTTGAAAGCCGCTACGTCAAAGAAACGACCATTCTTTTGAACCTCCAAGGTAAGCCGCAATTCAAGCGCGTTGCCAAAGCTACCTACACACTTGCTGAAGCTGAATAAAAATGCCTGAAGGATTTCCTGGACAGCCTGAAGCTCTAGATCAAAATCAGCCAACGTGGGAAATTTACCCAAGCTGTGATATACGCTTAGGTGAATATTTCCGTGCATTTCCTGAGATATTTAAGGGGTTTGTTATTGATATTGACACTGATAGTATACAAAATGTACTTGCAACCCTTGATACAGAGCACGGACCTCGCTCACGACAGCACACTGAACTCTATTTTGAAGCCACAGCTTTAGAGACTTTGCAAAAAAATAAAGGGGGGTTTTGGCAATATTATACAATTGGTGGATTATATACTGATGGAGATCATGTTAGCAAAAAGTCTGAGAGTCGATTTTCCCGAATAGTACATGCATGGCAGCGGCGTACATCTTCAAAAAACATTGGAAAATGTGCGATTGGAATTGGTGTGCAAACACTCGCCGATAAAGCTATCGTAGCATCTGATGTGTACTCAAACCACACACCTGTATCGAGCGCATTATCCCAACATACTGCTGTACACGAACTACAGCATGCAATTGATTATAAGAATAAATATAGACCAGATAAATCTCTTATATACAGATGGGGAAATATAGTACGGAGCATAAGTGCAAGACATATTGAGAAAAACATTGGATCCGAGGCAGCAGCTGAGTTACGCTACCAGCAATATTTTAACCAACCCATAGAAATTCGTGCTCGAGAAGCCGAAAAACAAGCACATATATTTACTCCTATTATATCTGTACATCTACGAGCAGGATATGATGAATATAAACAAAATGCGAACACGGAATTAAGTACTGCAGAATAGACAAAACCTGAACATGCTATAGCGGTCTGGCGTAAAAGCATAGAGAGTCTACATAGATCAGCTTGAGGTAAATACGCGTCAACCGAAGCCGGGCAGAGCAAAGCAAGAATTCGTAAAACAACAGAATTATAGAATGATAATAAAAATCTCACATTAAATGAACGTAATAGTGAACCACATTGAGTGATATACTAGACGTCGCACAATGCATATTTTGCGACTCTTATATATCTATGTAAGATGATCACATAACCCTGGTAAAACAGGGGATTTAGGCGGTACTAAGGTATGCTTACCCATATTTCGCCACACTAACTTAAGATTTAACAATCACTGCAGTCATGTGAGCTATGGCTAGTAGCCACCCCGGAAGCCTCGTACTTACGAGAGCCACTGTATCATATGCTCTAGTGTCTGGATATTCATCGGCACACAAGAAGATTTGACTTTTCCACAAGACTGTCGTGAAATATTTGCTTTTTTGACTTTTTCATACTTTTGTATTAAAAATATGCATCTCCCCTTGCTTACCGCTCTTTTGTGAAAATTTTGACTTTTGCCCTTTTATGTATGTTTGTATAGTTTTTACGCGTACTAACACTTATATACATATATGAACATTTTACGAACATGCAGGGTAGTATTGCAGGGGGACTAGCCAGCCTATTTGTAATACACTCTATCTGCCACACGTACATCAACATACTCAGCTGGAATAATGCCCTCTTTTTGCAACTTCTTATCAAGCGCAAGGTAAGCCCCTACTTGCTGCTCGATATCTTCATATAATGAGAACTTCACATTATACGGTTTTCCCTCTGTTCGCACCTCAAACCGTTGTACAATAGCGGGTAGCGTAATCTGTTCTACGGTTAATCCGTGTTCTTTCATCTGGTACACCACTGTTTGGATCGCAACAATATCACGCTCAGGCAATACCTGCATTCCAAGCTTAGGCGTCAGTCCAGAGAGATCAGTTACTCGCGGCATACCATATGAGGCATTTGATACGTCTGCAGAAATCACACGCCCATGATTATCAATAATATATGTCTGGTTATTTGCCGCTGTTAGCAACAGCGCAGCCGACGATGGCTCAATATATAACGTGTATCCGTTACCAAATAGCGGCAGAGAGATCGTGGCTACAGATAATTCAGGGTACTGTTTTAAGAGCTGTTGGCTCACATCATGCGTATTGATAAACGGCTTAAATTTATATTGAAACTTACCTTGCAATATTTGCTGCGTTGCCGATTGGTAGACCGATTTATCTTGTAGTAACATCTGTTTTTCTGGTGCACCTTTTACAACAACCTCCCCTGTTTGTGGATATATTCTACTATTGGCAACCAACGCCCCTACCAACACTAAAAATCCTACTAACACCACAATTTGCTTAAATCGGCGGTATCGCTGGCTAGAAGCATGTTTTGCACCACGCTGTTGTTGAGCCGGTGACTGCCCTGCCCTTGCCTCTTCTTCAGAAGATACCGAGCGGACATTATAGTACGAAAATACTTTACTCGAAGCCTTGGTTTTATCGGCAAGCCGCGTTCTTGCTCGTGGCCTGGTTTGGGTTTGTTGCTTTTTATTCTTTTTAAACATACTCTACGCTTTCTTTTGGTGTTCAGTAAGTAGTTTTGCAAGTTCTTTAGCAGAATCTGTATAAGAAAATGTGTGCAGTTGCCGCGCCAGTGCAGTGCGGTCTTGCTTTTCGTGCAACAAAATATGGAGCGCATGTACAAGAACTGTTGGATCCTGCTCGAGCTCGCGCTGCTGGATCACACGTGCAGCACGGGCTTTTTCATACACCGCGGCATTATGAAGCTGATGCCCGCCCGCTAGCACAGGGTTTGGGATAATAATGCACGCCTTGCCTTGGGCAGCCAGTTCTGCCATATTGGTTGCTCCTGCCCGTGCAATTACTACATCTGCTGCGCCGCTATAGACATACATATCAGTTACGTAATCTTTCACCGTAACACGCTTCATTATGTCTTTCGGCAGCACAGCCTGGTACTGCTTCGTGATATCTTTTTGGTGCTTATGCCCAGTCATATGGACAATTCTTAGAAGTGGATACTGCGTCATCATATCACGGCTAATAGCTACGACGGTTTCATTAATAATCTGTGAACCGAGCCCACCACCAGTTACCAGTAAAAGCTGCTCTTTTGATTGCATACCAAGTGACTTTTTGTACTTATTTTGTTGTGTATCAGAGACGAAATTATATTCGCTAGCAATCGGCACGCCAACGGTAACTGTTTTATTCGCAGGATATGGATAGACCTGTTTCGGTAGCGCCACAGTGTGTAGCCGCGCCCACCGAGCGATAATACGGTTAGCAAGCCCTGGAATTGCGTCTGAGTCATGAGTAATATACGGGATGCGCCACAAGGCAGCCGCTAAACCAACAGGTACGCCCACAAAACCGCCTTTTACAAACACGGTCTGGGGTTTTAAGGTACGCATAAGCCAGGCCATCTGCACAATACCAAAAGCAACAAAAAATATATCCCGTAGGTTCAAAAATATGGTTTTTATATCAAGCAGTTGCCGCCAGCCCTCGCCATGGTACCGTCGGAATTTGCCAGCAAAAATAGCCATACTTTCATCTATATGCTTATCGTCTGAAACAACCTGCGCAAACCTATCACCCCTCTGGCCAACATATACAATGCGCACGCCTGGGTTTAGCCTCTTAAGCTCAGCTGCGATCGCCAGCAGCGGGGTTGTATGCCCCCCGGAACCGCCGCCCGTTACGACTATTGTCATAACCACTTCCTTCCTTACGTGAACTACTTTGTATGCGCCCCGTTGCCATATTTGTATAGCGCGAAACCTGAAACACAACGCCCAAGACAGCCAACACCATCAGCACGCTGCTTCCGCCGTAGCTAATCAGCGGCAACGTGATACCTTTCAGGGGTAATAATCCTACCATAGCGCCAATATTTATCACTGCTTGGGTACTCAGCCACACTAATATACCTACGACAACCAGCTTGCTAAAATCATCTGGCGCTCTATCTGCTATACGTTTTATGCGGGAGAACAATACCAGTAGTAAACCAAGCAATAGCGCACTCCCGATAAATCCAAATTTTTCAGCATAGATTGCAAAGATAGAGTCATTTTCAGCCTCTGGTAAATAGCCGTACGCTTGTACGCTATTACCAAGCCCTAAGCCAGCCATACCGCCTGAACCAACTGCAATCAGCGCCTGGCACGCCTGATAGCCGGTCGACATACAGTCAGCCTCTGGGTTCATATAGGTTGCCAAGCGGTCGCGCCGATAATCGCTTGTACCAATTAACAGCACTGCGCCCACAAGTATAATACCGCCAATCATAATAATACGCTTGAGAGGAATCCCTGCCACAAAAACCATCACAAACATCATTGCGCCAATAACTGCTGCTGAACCGAGGTCACTTTGCAGTCCTGCTACCACTACACCAACACCCACAAGCGCGAACAGCATTGGGCGGAGGGTTTTTTGAAAACTATCAAGCTCGTTCCGCTCAATACGGTATACCAAGAAGCTTGCCAGCCACATCAAAATCGCAAACTTTAATAACTCAACCGACTGAAATGAAAAGCCTGAAATTCGTATCCAACGGTGGGCTGGATATTCTTGGTTAACGGGCAATAACAGCGTTAGTAATGTCGCAACACCAGCAATAATGAGTAGTGGTATGTAGGCTTTTTTCCAGAAACTCATAGGTACGCGGGCTGCGATTGCAAATAGCGTAAAACCAATGCCAATACCAACAAGTTGCCGAAGTACATGGTGGCTACTGCTGCTACCATTTTCAGCACCTAATGCTGGACTGATTGAATACACTACAATAAGTCCAACACTTAAAAGCGCTATAGTAAGGATAATAAGCCAGTAATCAGGCTTATGTCTTCGAGTCGATCCGGTTTGACCTACTCTTGCGCTTCGCGCTCGTCTGTGTTCGAGCGCACGCATGCTAACTAAATCTCCCGAATAAGAATGCAATTAAGCCAAGCACGCCAGCAACCTGTCCGATCACCCAAAAACGCATTGTTACCTTTGCTTCTGGCCACCCAAGCGCTTCAAAATGGTGATGGATTGGTGCAATCTTGAATATTTTCTTACCGCCGCGTAAGCGTTTTGATGCAACCTGTAAGATTGTAGAGCCAGCCTCAGCCACAAATACAATACCAATTAACGGCAATAGCAACACCGTATCAGTCAACATCGCTACCACGCCAAGCGCTGTGCCAAGACTAAACGACCCGACATCTCCCATGAAAAAGCGTGCTGGGTAAATATTAAACCATGTGTAGCTTAAGAGCGCACCCAAAATGGTCATACAAAAGCCAGCAATACCATAGCGTGCCTCGACAAGCGCAATAATGGTATACACTGCAAATGCAGATGTTGCGAGCCCGCCCGCCAATCCATCAAGTCCATCGCTAATATTGACCGCGTTAGCCGTTGCAACCACCACAAGCACAAACAGCGGTATAATTAACCAGCCAATCTCCCACTGAAAATTTGTCAGCGGAATGGTGATACTACTTACCTCTAGTTTGTAATAAAAGAACCAGCCGCCAATCAAAGCAATCAAAGTAATCAATAACAATTTAAGTTTTGGCGGGATACCTGCCACGCCTGATCCGTTACCGCGAATATTGATAATGTCATCGCCAAGCCCCACCATTGCTGCACCAAAGAACGCAGCTAATGGCAGCCAGGTTTCGGTTCGGTCAAGGTTAAACAACAAAGTAATGACCGCAACGGTAATAACAAAGATAATGCCTGCCATAGTTGGAATATTGCGGCGATGTTTTTCTGCATGCAGCTTATTAAAAACTTTGGCAGTTTCACCGGTTGTAGCAGTCTGGCGCGGCTTTTTCCACCACTGCCAACGATATGCACAGGTCGTATAAAGCGGCGTAATAATCATGCTTAGCAAAAAACCGAGCGTGCCCAGTAGTAAAATATGGATAAGCGTCGCGTTTTCAACTGATAGAAAAAGTGTTTGGTTCATAATAAAGCTTTACAAGTATTATACCTCATGGATTCGTTTTTGTAGTCACATTAAAGTTATCGATGAGCATATGGGCAAGCAAGCCAAAGATCGGTTGCGCAGCCCGCGAGCCAGCATATCCGGGGATTTTTGGCTCGTTAACAAGAACTGAAATAATATATTCTGCATCATCACCACCCACAAAACCTACATAGGTTCCGTTATATTTATGGTCATAGTATCCGCCCTCGGGCTTAGCAATTTGCGCTGTGCCTGTCTTACCACCAACGCTGTACGCATTGTCGAATTTTCGCTCAAAACGGTGGTTATCAACGACGTATTCGAGCATTGATTGGATTGTCTTGCCAACCGACGGCTTGATGACGTCTTTTACTACCACTTTTGGCGTATGTTTTTGTGTATCACCGCCTGCGCCTACCTGCGACGCCACCAAATGTGGCTGATAGTATGTGCCACCATTAAGCATGGCTGCATATGCAGCCGCCATCTGTATGGTTGTCGTAGTCATAGCCTGCCCAAACGAGGTGTTTGCATACATAAGGTTAAGCCCATACCCTTCTGTGGGGCTTGGCACATAGCCGGCAGATTCATAACCCTGTTCAATATCTGTTTTCTTACCAAACCGGAAGTGATCGGTCATGTAGCCATGCCACACTTCACGCCCTTTGCGGTTTAATTCTCCGCCGCCCATTTGCATAAGTAGC
>CAYTIU010000008.1:13061-15411 GCA_964438085.1 uncultured Candidatus Saccharibacteria bacterium
TACGTAGCATCAGGCTTCACGACACCTAAATTAAGTGCCGCGGCGGCAGTGAGTGGCTTCATAACTGACCCTGCCTCAAGCGCATCACTCACCGCAGCGTTATTAAATACCGCCGGGTCTTCCACCTGGCCGTATTGCGCTGGATCATAACTTGGATAGTTAGCCATAGCCTTCACAGCACCGGTCTTCGCATCGAGTATAACTGCGCTGCCAGACTCTGACTTTGCAGCTTCTAGCCCTTGTTTTAGCAGCTGTTCAGCCTGTTTTTGCATACCAATATCTAACGTTAAAATTAAATCTTTGCCGGGTTGTGCCGGACGGCGAATATTGTCTTCGCTGGCGGCAAGCGGCACGCCATTTACATCTGTTACTGCTTTTAACTCACCTGGTGTGCCAGCCAATGTCTTGTTCATCGCCTGCTCCAAGCCATACCTACCAGTTCCCGACTCATCTACAAAACCAAGTAGTTGCGCGGCCAGTGTGCCTTGCGGATAGGTACGATATTCCTGTTCCTGCGCGCCAATTCCCGGCAACTCATGCTTCATAATCGCATCGCGCTGAGCCGGATCAGCTTTTTTGGCTATCACCACATACCGACTGTCCTCTGTATTAACTGCATCTAAATATTGTTGTATATCGCCACCAAACGTTTGTTGCAGCTTTTCAGCAGTCTTGTCTTTATTCTTGACAAGCTGCGGATCGACATACACCGTATATAACTTGTGATTTAACACTATTGGCACCACTCGGCTGCCGTCATACGCTTTTATAACCCCGCGTGATGCCGGAATTTCGTACTCCCGGTACTGGTCGCTCTGGGCAGCAGCTTTGTAATAATCATGTTTGATAATTTGGAGATAAAAGAGCCGCACAAAAAAAACCGCAAACACCAAAATAAGCAGCGCATACCAGATGTGTATCCGCGTCACAGAAACGGTAAAGTTAGTTTTTGGCTTCATGCGCGTGTTAATAATACTTGTAGCTTAGCTAATCTTTGACAACGCCAGCTGGTGCAACGGAGACGAGGTTTTTAGCCGGTTCGCTTGCTTGCACTCGATCCAGCGATTGTAAACGGGCTGATGCAACCTCAAGGTTGTCATGCTCTGTCTTAAGCTGCGCTTGTTGTTGCGTCAGCTTATCTATATTGTAACCAAACGCGTTGGTCTTTGTAACCTGCGTCAGATACAACAGTCCGAGCAAACACGCCAAAATAATAAGCGCGACGGTGTTAGTGATTGGCCCAAGCCGCATATCTGTCGTCTTAAATGCAACCGAGTTTTGGTTGCGGACTGCAAACCGTTGCCGGCTTGCTGCCATGGAGCTTGAATACGTCATATGTTTCTCTTTTTGTTTTTGTTATGTTTATATTTATTTTCTGACCCATGGAGCGTTCATACGAACGCCCCACTGGTCTGCTTTCCTATTAGGCTCGTTCGTGTTGGCTTAATACCTTCACTTTAACCTTATAGGCGCGGGAGGTGCTTTTAACCTGAATTGGCATGCGCTTCCCTTTCTTTTGTGTTTATTTTTGCTACGGCTCGTAGTTTTGCACTACGCGCTCGCGGATTAAAAACTAATTCATCGTGGCTAGCGGTTATTGGTCGTTTTGTAAGTAACCGTAAATCGGTATCGTACCGATCTCCAGCAGCCTCCTTAAATGTATCTTTAACGATACGGTCTTCAAGGCTATGGAAACTAATAACGCCTAGGCGTCCTCCTGGTGCCAGCAAATCAAACCACATGGGCAGACTTTGCTTAAGCAGCTCCAGTTCGTCATTGACTGCAATACGCAACCCCTGAAAGGTACGCGTTGCAGGGTGCATTCTGGAGTAGCCCGGATAGGCTTTAGCCACTACATTTGCAAGTTCTGTGGTGCTCGTAAACGGGCGGTTATGAACAATTAGTTCCGCAACCCTTTTGGCACGCGGCTCTTCGCCATAGCGCGATAATATATCGGCTATATCTGCCTGACTATAGGTGTTCACTATATCGGCAGCTGTCAGCGATTGCGCCTGGTCCATCCGCATATCAAGCGGCCCGTCCTGCATAATTGCAAAACCACGACTTGCATTGTCAATGTGCGGTGAAGATATACCTAGATCCGCCAATATAAGATCAAACTTCCTGGTACTTTCTGCAAGTACTTTGGTTGCGGTATAAAAATCCTTGTGTAAGATTTCTATTTGCGTGCCAGCAAATGCTTGCGCGAGCACATCGACTGCCATCTGGTCACGGTCAACTAAAACCGCTTTCCCAGGCGCACCTGTGTGCTCCAATACTGCTTTGGTATGCCCGCCGTACCCTGCCGTCACATCAAGATATGACTCACCTTGTTGTGGCGCAAGATACT
>CAYTIU010000008.1:15421-23998 GCA_964438085.1 uncultured Candidatus Saccharibacteria bacterium
CCAGCACTGCATCCAGTAAAACCGGAATATGTTGGTGTTTTATATGTGGTTTCTCTTTAGTGCATATCTGCACGTTTTTTTATTTTTGTTTTGGTGTTTGTTTTTGTAATACAAGATCACCTAATCAGCAGTCAACTTTTTGTTTTTTTGAATGTTTTTGTTTTTGTTTATAGCTATACGCATATGTTGTAAGTAACGTGTTTAGATATATAAACCTATATCTAGATATGTTCTTACGTCGTATAGCTAATGTTTGAGAGACTTATGTGTGAGGTGGAGTTTTGGGAGGTGTTTTTTGGGTAAGGTACAAAGGTTTTTCAGGTGGTTTGCCTTCATTCCACTGTTGACTGCCGAATAGCTAACCTCGAATGGTTTCTATTCGGACGGTGTTTAATTGTTAATGTACTTTTTAACTAACCAAAATCTACGATGTACCAGCCATAATGCGCCAATACTTTCCGACGCGCACTGCGACAACGTCTTTATCTATGCCAGCATAGTCCAGTAAGTGCTGCTCTAGCGTTACTCGACCCTGCTTTTGGTCTATGGCCGCTTCAGTCTTGCCCATCCTAAACTGCACGTTTAGATCCGCTGTTTTTTCGTCCAGGATACTTCCCTGGAGGCGCGGCTCAACCTGTTCGTCCCATACCAATTTTGGGTATAGGTGCAGATAAGACTGAAAGCCCCGAGTAACAACTACTCCACTCGCGAACTCGCCTCGAAGTTCAGCCGGTATGGTTAACCGCCGCTTGTCGTCGAGCTTACGCTGAAAGTAATCTACCGTGGCCATATGATTTTGATTAATTTACTGTGGTTTTTGTTTTTTTGGTGGTTACCCACTACTACCCACTGACTTGATATTACTACCCACACCTACCCACTGGCAAGTCTATTTATATAAAATGAGGTGTAGTTTATGTCAGTTATCCACAGATTGGCAAGGAATCACACGTTATCCACAACATATGGTGTCTCAGCCTATTTCGTGCACACTAGACTCTATCGCCTGCGCATACTTGCCTTTTTACCACTATATTGCTTTAATATGACTTATAGAAAACAATCCCGTTTTCTCGCGAGGAGAGGATTAACAATGGATAAAGTACTACTTTCAAGCCTACTGTGTCTTGTGGTAATTAGTCCCCTTGCAGTAGCTATTTGGACTTTGGTTGTCGCAAGCAAAGGACTTAGTAGCGGATATAAACGCCCTGGCCCAGATGGTGGATATCGATGCCTTACCCTGAGCGAACACATAACTGCGGTAAGTTTGTTTGTACTGGCGAATGCATCATCTACTTGGTTCCTTATGATCTCCCCAGTCAATGTCTCCACCATTACGAACAAAGTTTATTTCGCGGTCTATGTGCTTACGCTATTACCAGCATTACTCATAATGCTCAGTGCTACTGGCGAACGAGAGACTATTGATTAGTTATTGAGCCTCCTCCAACACAGACAGAACCCTGCACGGTTTGGTTTGAGCATAGCTCGCCTTTTCCGTGGTCTGTGCCAGAAAATATTTATTACCTGCAAAGGTAACATACATTTTCTGGTCAGGGTCGTAATTTCTGGTATAAACCACTGATGAGACTTGGGCAGTTCAAGTCGAAAAATTACGAGCAATACACTCCCTTGATTATTGACAGTACTTAGTATGAGTATTATAATAGGCATAATTCTTACTTAATTACAGAGGTCAAAAGGAGTAAGGTTGAGCTATGGATATTAAAGGACAAGGTTTTGAAGCATCTGTTGTAGCTGCCGAACAGACAGATACGTGGCTGCTTGGCGCTGCCCAAGAAATCTATGTAGCAGCTGAAGCACGAGGCCTGGAAGTACCAGTATTTGCAGGCGGTATCGCAACAGAAGCAACTACTGAAAAAGATAGTCCAGCGAAACTGAATAGCGTCAGTGCTAAAGAAGTAAAGCACACGAGTGAAACTCGCAAGACAGAGGAATTATTGTTCAGCCAGCTAGATGTTGCACACCGTGCCCATACAGAGTTGGCAGACGCGCTAAATACCGGGCAACAGAAACATACATTCGAGGCAGCTGGCCAGGAAACTGTTGAAACTGAATTCACCGCGTGGCTCAGCCAAGAAAAACTCGACTATATTACAGCGCAAGTAGAAGCTGGGCGCAAACCCCATGTGGTCGCTACCCCGAATATCGAAGTTGATGCACAGGCGTATAAACAAGCTGCTCGCATATTTGGCGAAAAACAGCCTTATCAAACAGACTTTTACACCAGCATTATCGACAAATGTACGCCAGCAGAATTATCTGGCACTAACCCGGATAATGGTAATAAAGTCCACTTCAATGTTGTTTTCGAAGACTACGACGATACACTTTACGGTACAGCTGCGAAACAAGCTGCAGGCCTAGCCAAGCTGCAAGAAACCTATCCGTTCCTGGAAGCCCCTGCTATGCTCAAGGCGCTTGCCTACACGTTTACGCTCCGCCAGGCTCAGGGAGAGGGAGAACAGTTACACGGTCCGGGCATGACAGACCTAACCTACGTGCGCGATTACACTATTGAGCCACAGCGCCTCGATGGCGACTCGTACGTGCCGGACTCGATTGTGTACGGCAGCGGCAGGTTTTTCGTCAGCTACTCCGTTGCTCGGCCTAGTGTTGGCGGTCGCGCCCTGGTGGGGTAAAAACCTGGGATCCGTGTTTACTCGCCGCCGAGTACTGAGACATAACGCGCCCGGGCGCCATAGTTGGGGTGCATGTGCAGCACTTCTCTTTCGCGCTCGAACATATGTTTTACATCTGACTTTGTTAGCTCTTGTCCAGGCCTGGGCGCATGAACTGTGAATAATGTTATAGTCATTGCGAATGCTATCGCACTGGTAATAATGTGCCATAGGACGATTTCGCCCATCGACATTTCATCGTCTGCAGTATTGAATTGTATGTTATTTTTGTTTTGCATAGTTTTTTGTTTTATATTAAAACAATACTATTGTAGCAAAATGTTTATGTTTTGTCAATATTATTTTACTAAGTATTGATTTTTAACTGCATATAGTATGTGCGCTGGTCAACATTCAAGCGCTCAATAGCGTAGCGTAACATAGTTCGCGGCATAACCGCCGCATGTTTATCTAGAAAATCCGTTAGTATAGACTCCTCCACCCTCTTGCCTACCTCGCGCAGCATCCAACCCACCGCCTTTTGGATTAAATCATGTGTATCATGCAGTAAAACCTCTGCGAGCTCAAGCGTAACGCCCGGCTCCCCTCGTTTGATGTATGCAAAAGTGCTCAATATAGCTACCCGGCGCTGCCATATATCATCAGACCGAGCCAGCTCGAACAAAATATCCTTTGGCTTGCCAGTAAGATACGGTCCAATAATACGCTCAGCGCTGGCATCTACTAAATCCCAGTTATTGATACGCCCCTTATATACATTTGCCACATACAGATCATACAGCTGTTTTTTGCCGGATTCGCTGGCGCCCGGATATTGTAAGGTCATTATTATCAGCCCAGCGAGGCGGTGTTCGTGTACCGGGCTATCCAGAAGTATTTGAATCTCAGATACTGGCAACGATTTGAATGTTTTACAAACCAACCGCGTTTTTGGTACACGCACGCCAATAAATATATCCCCCTCGCCGTATTGCCCTTTGCTGGTTTTGAAAAACCGCTGTAAAAACACCGCGTCATCAACGTTCGCGTATTCCTCAAGGGCAACTTTTACGTCGTCAGCGCTCATAAAACTACTTTTGCTTGCGGTCGTGATAACTCAGCTCTTTGCGAAGCTGATCAATCCGGATAATATACTTTTCAAATGGCTTCAGTAAGCTCGAGTACATCCAGTTGGGCGTCATAATGTGCAACAGCTTCTTTTCTCGCTCAAGGTATTCGATCAGCCCAAAGAAATCGCCGTCGCCAGAAACAATAATCGCTTTATCATAAGCTGGCTTTTCTTTCATGGCATGCAGCACTAAATCTGCGTCAACGTTACCTTTTGTAGGAGGCTTATCTTTGTCGGGCTTATCTGGGTCTTCGACGATATTCATATCTATAGTTGGCTTTAGGACAACCGCGTAGCCGCTATCGTGCATCTGCTCGTACAGCGCCACGTTTTCGGGCATATACCCTATAAACATATACGCCTTTTTGACATTGTATTTCTTTTCTAGGTACTGGCGAAACTTGCGCCAGTCCATCTTCCAGCCAGCTTTTTGCACGCCGAGATTCAAGTTTTGGCTATCGATAAACGCATAGGCAACCGGGCGCCGTCTTCGGGGAAATTTCCGTCTCATGCTTTTATGATAGCATTATCGCAAGGCAGCTACGAATATATATTATGCATCTATAGTGCCAACGATCCTCCGAACTGGCGTATATATGGCCTGTTCTGCAGATGTTTCTACTTTGACATACAGCTCTGGCGCCCCGCCTGGTAAAAATTTACCAGTGGAGAGATTATCGTAACGAGGACCAACATCAAAAATACCGCCCTGAAAACGAATAACTCCTTCGTCGGACTCGCAATAGGTCGTTTCACGCGGGTGGAATGGTTTGTCGATACTTGTTACAACCATATCTTCAGATAATACGTCTGTACCTTCTAATAAACCAAGCGAATTGATATAGCTTACTCGCTGCATACTTCGTTCGCCTGCGAGCTCATCCCACTCATTGCGCTCTAGGATTTTATTTGCCAGCGTACCAATATTCTGTATTGTTTCAAATGCGCCAGTACCTGCAAATGCAATCTCATCAATATGGATCATTGAACCATCTTTTGCCAGGTCCTCCAGGCTATGCATATCAAGAGGCAGCGCAGGAATTACTACAGATTCTGTAAACGTGAAGTAATTTATATGGTTTCTGATAGTCGTAACAACATCATGGTACTCATCAATCTCTTCTATGCGCGTCTGCGCCACATGCACTGCGCGCACTAACCGCTGTGTATACGTATCATTAAGGCTATCGTAGATATCCTTTATTGCATAGCCACGATATATACCTTTAGTTTGATTGATCCTATCCAGGTGCCCATGCCCTCCATCGCCTGGCAATGTCAGTAAGTGAAATGTTTGTTCATACTGATCACTATCCATACTCCGTGTTAATGGTTCACCATGTACGATAACCTCTTTGTAAAGATAGGGGTGGCTTAGTACTAGTTTTTGCACACGTTCTAAATACTTGCCTTGCTCTTCTGGCTTGATGCCATGCTTCGCCGCAGTCTCGTCGATTATCAACGCTTCGTTTTCAATCGCTCGCACGCGATCAAGCGGACCGTTGTATATGCGCTCACTCATAAAAACCTCATATTACATAACAGTGTAGCTTACATTTCAAAAACGCGGAATGATAAAAAATACTACATTACTTCTTTAAGCAGCGCCATGTCATCATCAACTGGTTTCAGCGGGCGTTTTTTGATAATCTCGTAACGCTGCCCGGTCATTGGTGATTCAATGTAGTCATCGTTCAGCAGGTTTACAAATTTCGTCATATCTTTGTCGTCCATAATGATGATAGCGCCGGCCTCATCGGTCATCAGCTCCAACCCCATCTCATCTGCATGGTCAATGAGTTCGTCTTGCTTAACCAAACTTGGCTCAATTTTTTGCAGTTTTTTAATGGCTGCTGGCTTGCCTTTCACGAGCGTTTGCAAGCTAACGCCTTCTGCAAAACTCAGCTTAAAGTTTGCTTCAATCTCAGCTACTTTTTGGGCAGCTATCATCGCTGCCTTAGCGTCATATCCAAATAAGCTTTTAAGTTTTGCTTGGTTAAACACAAAGAGATCCTGCCCCACCACCAACAAATGGTTTTCTCCCGGAATCTTGAGCGCCGACAATTGATCAAACGGCTTAAAAACACCGTTCTTTAAGAGCCACGCCGTGTGCCCTTTCATAATCTGATTCGTTGGCAAATGTTTAATTAAATAAAACGACTCGTCTATATCTGGGTGCGAACAGCGGGCAATCACCCCTTTCATGCGCTTTAAATCATGCTCTTCTTCCTTAAACACCTCGATTTCGTGCGCCTGGGTTTTGAGCCAATTAAGCGTTTCTACTAGCTTATCTACATTATTTACGCGTGTGCGCTGCAGTACGTTGTCTTCTTTTTCGGCATCTTCAAAACCGCGCACTACCAACCCTTTATCTATACCGCCTAAAATAAACTCTAAAATCTCGTCTATAAACAGCGGGCGCAATTGGCGCGTAACCTCGCCGCCCAGCTTGGTTTTATACACTACGTAATTTTTATTAAAGAAAAACAGGTCAATCTTGAGATCATCAACATATTGCACCAAGTTATTCGCCCACGCAAAAATATCTGTTTCTTGATACTCAGGTTCTGGGTTTGTTTCGGGCATGCCTTTACTACTCCTTTGGTGGTTATATACTCTGGCTATTCTACGCTATTTCCATCAATTTTTGAGTTGTAAAATTCTCATGCATTCTTTGGCCTGGCACTATTCTGGTTTTATGAGGGCTAAAAGCTAAGCTTCTCAATTCTTCTTATGTTACATTATAACACAAATATTTAAATTTGTCTATAGGGTGGTACGTTTATAGTTCTGATATAGGAGTACGAACCTGTTCGGTTGTGTCGCGATTGCGCACTGTTACGGTATCGTCTTCGAGCGTTTGGAAATCAATCGTTACACAGTACGGCGTACCGATTTCGTCTTGTCGGCGATAGCGCTTACCAATATTGCCGTTATCGTCCCACATAACGTTGCCGTGTGCTTTTTTAAGCTGGGCATACACACTGCGCGCCTTTTCTGCTAATTCCGGCTTGTTTTTAAGGAGTGGCGACACGGCGTACTTCACGGGCGCAAGTTGTTCTGGCAGCTTAAGGAATATACGCTTTTCGCCGTTTTGCTCGTCTTCTGCATATGCGCTGGTGAGCACTGCCATAAAGAGGCGCTCCACACCAAAACTTGGTTCAATGACGTGCGGAATAAAGCGCTCATTGGTACCCTTAATGGTATATTCAACATTTTTGCCTGATTCGCGGGCGATATTCGCAAGGTCAAAGTCAGTACGATACGCCAGCCCCAATAGCTCCTCGCGCCCGATTGGATAGTCAAACTCAATATCTACTGTACGCTCACTGTAATGTGCGCGGTCTTCTTTTGGCACCTCAAGCTCGTGCACCATGTCTTTTGGCAACCCGAGTGACGCAAGGAATGTATGAATATCTGCCAACAACGCCTCGAATGAAGCTTGCCACTGCTCTGGGTGTACGAAGTATTCAATTTCCATTTGTTCAAATTCACGGCTTCTAAACACAAAATCCCTTGGGCTAATTTCGTTACGAAACGCCTTGCCAATTTGTGCAATACCAAACGGCAAATCTGGATACAGCGTATCTACCACGTTCTTGAAATTAGTAAAAATACCCTGGGCTGTCTCTGGGCGCAGATAGCTAAGTGCCGTTTCGTCCTCAGCAGCGCCAACATGTGTTTTGAACATCATATTAAACGTGCGCGAAGGGCTGAGCGGATTGCCGTCAGGACTTTTTATCTGATGTTCAATAATTGCCGCGTCCATTTGTTCCATCGACATACCATCTGGGCTGACGCCATTATCTTTGAGGATATGATCGGTACGATACCGCCGATGATTAACCGTATCTTCGCAGAGCGGGTCAACAAATGTATCAACATGCCCGCTGGCCTGCCACACCTTTGGATTCATCAAGATCGCGGCGTCAACTGCGTGCATGTCATCGCGCTGGGCGACAAAAAAATCCCACCACGCGTTGGTAATATTTCGCTTCAGCTGCACACCAAGCGGTCCATAATCCCACGTTCCGCTCAGGCCGCCATATATCTCGCTACCCTGAAAAATAAAGCCGCGGCGCTTACATAAACTGACTATATCTTCTAATGTTACTTCGCTCATAGTATGTTCTTGCGGCTAATTATACCGTTATATACGTATTTCGCATAGCCTGAAGTAGCGGTGCTATATCATCACAAAGTGTTTCTACTCCCCGTACCTTCTGCAAAACCTGCGGCGAGTTCTGGCTAAAGAGCAACCTGAGCATCTTTATGCGCTCGGCTGTAAAATGTCCGGCCTTAGGTGCTGGCGCAAATGTCATGGCATCAAAATCAAAGGTGTAGGTTTGGTCGGCAGTGAGCTTATCACCGTTTGTGTCGGTATGTAAATTGGGCGTATGGCCGCCCAGCTTCATAAGCTGTGCCGCAAACCACCAGCGGATCAGGTCACTATAAATGTGTTCAGCGTTCAACATGTGTAATCCTTTTTCTAACAGATCAAAATAGTCCGGTTCGAGCTGGTCTTCAGTTGTTTTATGCAGCTGTTTGATAAGGTCGTAGCTGAGCATAGTCCGGTCGATATCTTTCACAATGCGATCAAAATGAACGATTAACCGTGCCGATGTCAGCGTAGCAATATCGCTTCTGCCGCGGATAAACGTAATGTCGCTAACGCTCAGTAGTTCAATACCGCCAGCCAGCTTACTTTTGGGTTTGCGCACCCCTCTCGCCATGAGCCTGACTTTGCCATGGTCAGGCGTCAACACGGTAAGAATCCGAGCCGCTTCCCCGTAATTTGTCCGGGTG
>CAYTIU010000009.1:0-9521 GCA_964438085.1 uncultured Candidatus Saccharibacteria bacterium
GTTTTGTTGAGGCAGCTTGGCTAGCGGCTTCGGTAAGTATATTGGTCTCGATAGTATCATTTTAGATACTGGTTCGCTGGTAATGTAGGATTGTATCTGTTAAAATCTGTAGCTATGCATAAAGAGACTACGTATACAAACGACACAAAAGCAACACTAACTATTACAGCAGACAGCAAAGAACTTGCAGTCATTAAGGAGCGGGTGCTCAAACAATTAGCAAAAACCCACGGCAGCGTGCAAGGTTTTCGCAAAGGCAAAGCGCCGCTTGCACTGATTGAAAAACAGCTTGAACCAGCCTTATTGCAATCGGAATTTCTACAAGAAGCAGTAAATGATCTGTTTATCCGGGCAGTCGAAGATGAAAAACTACGGACAGTAGCCCAGCCACAGGTTGATATTAAGAAGTTCGTGCCATTTTCTACGCTCGAGTTCACCGCTGAGGTTGAGGTAATTGACAAAGTTACACTGCCAGATTATAAGAAGGTTACTGTTGCTAAGAAAAAGGTTTCAGTAACCGAAAAAGAAGTTGATGAGGTGATTGAATCTCTCCGCTCACGAAACGCAGAACGTAAAGAAGTAGAACGTGCAGCTAAGGATGGTGACGAGGTAACTATAGACTTCAATGGCGTAGATACAGCAACCAAAGAAGTTATTCCGGGCGCAGACGGCAAGGAATATCCGCTAACACTTGGCAGTAATACCTTTATTCCTGGATTTGAACCAGAGATTGTTGGCTTAAAAATTGGTGGTGAAAAGACATTTGATATTGTTTTCCCGAAAGATTATGGCACCGAAGCGTTGCAAAGCAAAAAGGTAACCTTTACGGTAAAAGTCCATAAAGTAAGCGAGTTGGTATTGCCGAAAATTGATGAAAAGTTTATCGCTTCAATTGGGCCATTTAAGACGCTTACAGAGTTGAAAGAAGATATTAAAAAGCACCTGACTGCGGACAAAGAGCGTAATGTCGAACAGGCGTATGAAAATGAATTAGTTACAAAGATAGCTGAAAAGACAAAGGTTGCTATACCGAAGATAGTTGTTGATGACCAGATTGATCGTATGGAGCAAGAAGAAAAGCAAAACCTCGTGCAGCGTGGGCAAACCTGGCAAGAACACCTCAAAGCAGAGGGTTTAACCGAAGAAGAGCATCGCGAGAAAAACCGAGAGCAAGCTGAGCTGCGTGTAAAGGCTGGCTTGGTACTTGGCGAGATTGCTGACAAAGAAGGTATCGAGGTAGCTCCTGAAGAACTCGAGATGCAGCTGCAAATACTAAAGGGGCAATATCAATCAGACCCAAGAATGCAGGCTGAGCTTGATAAGCCAGAGAATAAGCGAGATATCGCAAGCCGTATCTTGACACAAAAAACACTCGCAAAACTCAAAGAACATCAAAAATAAATTAGCACTCTCTATTGACGAGTGCTAACTTTAGGTGTATACTGTTATATATGGGTAGATTACAGAATAGTATTCAAAATAATATGCTTATTCCAACTGTTGTCGAGAGCGAAGGTCGCTACGAGCGAGCCTATGATATTTATTCGCGCTTACTAAAAGAACGTATCATTTTCCTCGGGAGTGACGTAAATGAGGCAAGCGCAAACGTAATTGTGGCGCAGCTTCTGTTTCTTAATAGCGAGGATCCGAAAAAAGATATTAGTTTGTATATCAATAGCCCGGGCGGCAGCGTGTATGACGCGTTGGCGATTTACGATACCATGCAATTTATTACAAATGACGTACAGACTGTCGGTATTGGCGTACAGGCTTCAGCGGCAGCATTTCTCTTAAGTAGCGGTACCAAAGGTAAACGTATAATCTTGCCTCATGGCACGGTAATGATTCACCAGCCATCAAGCGGTACGCGTGGTAAAGTGACCGATCAAGAGATTGATCTGAAAGAATCACTGCGTATCAAGCGCCTTCTGGAGGAGATTATGGCAAAAAATACCGGCCAAACCCAAGAGCAGATCCACGAAGATATGGAGCGCGATAAGTGGCTGACAGCACAGCAAGCAAAAGATTACGGTATTGTCGATAAAGTTATAAAAACGCCGCTCAAAAAATAAATATAGTAAAGTTTGTATATTGCGCTTGACATTTTAGTTTTAGTCGTTCAAACTTGGCTGTAAGAAGTAGTGTAAGTTGGGTCGTGCTTTGTATTGCAATATAAAACACCAAAACACTCAATTTAGGGATCTTCGCGCGAAAAATTACAACAAACACTTTAGAAACACACTCAAATCGACAAGAACGTTTCGAGTATTTGAGTACTATTAAAAAATCACTTCAATAATTATTTAAATAAGGGGAAATATTTTTTTATGGCAAAAAGTACCACAGATGCCACAAATAAACGAGTATATTTCACCAAACATGATGATGCAGTAACCCTGCCGAATCTTGTAGACCACCAAAATAAGTCATTCCAATGGTTTGTTGAAGAGGGTCTTGGTGAGTTATTGAGCGAAATTAGCCCAATAGACGATTATACGGGCACAAAATTATCACTACGATTTAAAGATTATCACTTTGAAGCGCCTAAAACGACGGAGTCTGAGGCTCGGGAGAATAATGTAAGCTACGAAGCGCCACTAAAGGCTGTTGTTGAGCTTACTAATAAAATTACTGGTGAAGTAAAAGACCAGGAAATCTATCTTGGCGATTATCCGTGGATGACCTCTCGCGGTACCTTCGTGATTAATGGCGCAGAGCGCGTTGTGGTAAGCCAGCTTATGCGCAGTAGCGGTGTATTCTTTACTTCTGACCTACACGGAACAAGTAATGTATATGGCGCTAAGGTTATTCCAGGGCGTGGCGCATGGCTTGAATTTGAAACAGCAGCTAATGGCGCAATCTATGTAAAGATCGATCGTAAGCGCAAGCTTACCGCTACAACATTGCTTCGAGCGCTCGGTATGACTGAAGCTGCTATGAAGAATGCGTTCAAACACGTAGACCAAGGCACTAAGAGTTATCTTGATGCAACACTTGAGAAAGATACAGCTCGAGGGCAAAACGATGCGTTGATTGAAGTGTACCGTCGTTTGCGCCCAGGTGATCTTGCAACAGTAGATAACGCGCGAAGCCTTATTGAAAACATGTTTTATAACTTTAAGCGTTTCGACTTTTCTCGAGTTGGGCGCTATAAGATTAATAAGCGGCTCGATCTTGATGTGCCAAATACGCAAGAAAACCGTGTGATGCGGCTTGAAGACCTCATAGCGATTGTAGCTGAGATTATTCGTCTTAATAATACGCAAGAGCCAGAAGATGATATTGACTCACTGGCTAACCGCCGCGTGCGCTTAGTTGGTGAATTAGTACAGCGCCAGTTCCGTATTGGTTTGCTGCGTATGGAGCGTAATACTAAAGATCGTATGTCTATGAGCGAAATTGAGACTGTGGTGCCAGGTCAGCTCATCAATGCGCGCCCAGTTGTAGCAGCAGTGCGTGAATTCTTTGCGAGCTCTCAACTTTCACAATTTATGGACCAGATTAACCCGCTTTCAGAACTTGCGCATAAGCGACGCTTAAGCTCGATGGGGACGGGAGGTCTTTCAAGGGAGCGCGCTGGTTTTGAAGTTCGCGATGCGCACGCAACTCACTACGGTCGTATTTGTGCAGTAGAAACACCAGAAGGTGCGAATATTGGACTAGTATTGAACCTTGCAAGCTATGCACGTATTAATGAATACGGCTTCATTGAAACTCCATACCGTAAGGTGGTTAACGCAGCAACCGCAAAAGATGCTGCTGGCCACATAGCACGCGTTAATCTTGAAGTTGACGGTAAAGTAGTTGTTAAAACTGGAGAAAAGATTACCGAAGCAGCTGCTAAGAAACTTGCTACTGTTAAAGGGCAAGCTACCTGGCCAGTTAAGGCTAAGGTAACAAATGATGTTATTTATCTTGACGCATACGAAGAGCAAAGCGGCGTTATAGCAGGACCTGGTAATAAACTTGGTGAAGATGGTTATTTCGTTGAGGCACGTGTTGGTGCACGAACCCAATTGATGTCAGGTGAATTTGACTCAGATGACGTAACGCACATGGACGCATCTCAAAACCAAATTATTGGCTCAAGTGCTGGCTTAATTCCATTTATTGAGAAGAACTACGTGTATCGTTCGCTTATGGGCAGTAACCAGCAGCGCCAGGCAGTGCCGCTTATTCAGGCTGAGTCGCCGATTGTTGGTACTGGTTTGGAGTCGGCTGCAGCACGCAACACCGGCCAGATACTGGTTGCCCGTGCTGACGGCGAAGTTGTAAAAGCAACTGCCGACGAAGTAGTTGTGAAATACAAAGATGGTACAGAGACGTACAATCCTCAACACTTTGTGCGCTCGAACGAAGGCACGAGCATAAATCAGAAAGTTACCGTAGCTACCGGACAGAAAATTAAGGAAGGCGATGTACTTGCTGAAGGTATGTCAATCCAAAACGGCGAGCTAGCACTCGGTAAAGACTTAGTAGTGGCATTTATGCCATGGGCTGGCTATAACTTTGAAGACGCGATTATTATATCGCGCCGTTTAGTAGAAGAAGATACGCTTACATCGGTACACATTGTTGACTACATGATTGAAGTTCGTGAAACGAAGCTTGGTCCAGAGGTGGTCACCAGCGATATTCCAAACGTATCAGAAGACGCTTTGCGTCATCTGGACGAAGACGGCATTGTGCGCATTGGCGCAGAGGTACACCCAGGCGATATCCTTGTTGGTAAGATTACGCCTAAGGGCGAGCAAGAGCTTTCTAGTGAAGAACGCTTGCTCCGTGCAATCTTTGGTGAAAAGGCTAAAGAAGTTCGCGATACGTCGCAGCGTATGAGTAATGGCAAGCACGGTAAGGTTGTCGGTGTTAAGATTTTCTCACGTGAGAACGGGCATGAACTCAAAGCAGGCGTTATCAAACAAATTCAGGTGTTTGTAGCGCAAATGCGTAAGATTAGTGTTGGTGACAAGCTTGGTGGCCGTCACGGTAACAAGGGTGTTATCGCTCGAATCCTACCAGTTGAAGATATGCCATTTACAGAAGATGGTACGCCAATCGACATTATCTTGAACCCGCTTGGTGTTCCAAGCCGTATGAATATTGGACAGCTGTTTGAGACACACCTTGGTATGGCTGCCCGCGCACTTGGCTTTAAGGTCGCTAGCCCATCATTCAATGGTGTGCCATCAGACAAGATCCAAGAGCTCCTAAAGGAGGCTGGATTACCAGAAGATGGCAAGCAGCAGCTGTATGATGGCCGTACTGGCGAATCATTCAAGGAACGAACGACAGTCGGTTCTATGTATATGATTAAGCTCAATCACATGATTGCAGATAAGATCCACGCTCGTTCAACTGGCCCGTACACGATGGTGACGCAACAGCCACTTGGCGGTAAAGCGCAAAACGGTGGACAGCGCTTCGGAGAGATGGAAGTATGGGCACTTGAAGCATATGGCGCAGCACATACATTACAGGAAATGCTTACGATTAAGTCTGATGATGTATACGGGCGTTCGAAAGCGTACGAGTCCATCATTAAGCGTACTGAAATCGTGGGACCAAAGATTCCAGAAAGCTTTAACGTACTTGTGAAAGAGTTGCAAGGGCTTGGCTTGAAGGTTGATCTTATCCATTCAGATAAGACTATCGATGCTGAAGAGATACTCGCCGATAATATTAAAGACGAGGCATCAAACCAGTCAGAGATTGAAGTGCCGACTCCAGTAGCGTCAGACGTTGATGTTACTGAAGATGTGGTAGCAGATGAATTCCAGGCACTAGAAATGGACGATTCTATATCGTCGGACGACCCTGTATTAGTACCTGATGACAGCGGCACCGATGATGATCAACAAAATGAGACGAAAGAGGAGGTAGCTTAATATGCGTCGTTATTCACATGGCACTAACATCGCAGACTTTGATGCAGTTCGTCTTGCAGTAGCAAATGCTGCCGACATACTCGATTGGAGTTACGGTGAAGTTACAAAACCAGAAACAATCAACTATCGAACACAAAAACCAGAACGCGACGGCCTGTTCTGCGAACGTATTTTCGGACCAGTAAAGGATATTAATCCGCACGATGCGAAGTACAAAGGCGTACGTTCTCGTGAGGCAGCAGTAGATAAAAATGGCGAAATCGTAACACGAAGTATTGTCCGTCGTGAACGCATGGGCCACATTAGCCTTGCGGTTCCAGTAGCTCATATTTGGTTCTTGCGTGGTACACCGTCAGCAATTGGCTTGCTGCTTGGCATGACTGTTAAGAATCTTGAGCGTATCGCATACTTTGCGAGTTACATCATTAAAAGTGTTGATACTGCAAAACGTGATCAAATGCTTGCTGATAAAGAAGCTGAATTTGAAGCTGCAAAACAAGCTATCACGCTTCGCTATGAAAAAGAGGCTGAAGCTGAAGATTCTAACGTAAAAGCTTTGGCAGAAAAGCAGACAAAAGAACTCGAAGAGTTAACACAAGAGTTTGAAGAATTAAAGACTCAGTTAACTTCTCTAGAGAAGTTAAATCTTCTGAGTGAAGTTGATTACCGAAACTTCCCTCGCGATATACGTGATCTTGTGAGCGTAGGCATGGGCGGCCAAGCGCTTCAAGAACTTCTTGAAGGTATTGACTTACAGGAGTTAATCGCTACATTAACTACAGAATCTGAAGAAGCTAAGGGTCAGCGTAAGAAAAAACTCATGAAGCGCTTGCGCCTTCTTGAGAGTATGGATCGAGCAGGTATTAAGCCAGAGTCTATGTGCTTAAGTGTCTTGCCGGTGATTCCTCCAGACCTGCGGCCAATGGTGCAGTTAACTGGCGGGCGATTTGCGACATCAGACCTCAACGACCTCTACCGTCGTGTCATTAACCGTAATAATCGCCTTAAGAAACTTATTGAACTAAATGCTCCAGAGGTTATTCGCCGTAACGAACAGCGAATGCTCCAGGAAGCTGTTGATGCATTGATTGACAACAACGCTGCTCGCAGCGGGCGAGCTGTTGCCGCAACTGGCCAACGACGCCGCCTAAAGTCACTCTCTGATCTTCTAAAAGGTAAGCAAGGACGATTCCGCCAGAACTTGCTCGGTAAACGCGTTGACTATTCTGGACGGTCGGTTATTGTGGCTGGTCCTGAACTTAAGATCAACCAGTGCGGTCTACCAAAGATGATGGCGCTTGAGTTGTTTAAACCTTTCGTTATTGGCGAGCTGATTGCTCGCGAGCAAGCGCATAATATTCGAAGCGCGGTTCGCATGATTGAAACAGGTGAGAACGTAGTGTGGGATGCGCTCGATGAAGTTATTAAAGGTAAGTATGTACTGCTTAACCGCGCACCATCGTTGCACCGTCTGTCTATCCAAGCATTCCAGCCAGTCCTTATTGAAGGGCGTGCAATCCAGTTGCATCCGCTTGTTTGTAAAGGCTTTAACGCTGACTTTGATGGTGACCAGATGGCAGTTCATTTGCCGCTTTCAGATGAGGCGCAAGCTGAAGCTCGCGATATCATGGCTGCAAATAGAAACCTTCTAAAGCCAGCGGACGGTTCACCAATTCTACATATTGAACAAGACATCGTGCTTGGTGCATATTACCTAACCTACGAACGTCCTGGCGATACAGCTAAGGCGCTTCCGTTTGCGGGCTTGCATGAAGCACTTATGGCGCTTGATGGTGACCAGGTTACACTGCAGACACGAGTGCGCACACCATATCGTGGCAAGATGCAAAATACTACTGTTGGACGGTTACTGTTTAACGATATCTTCCCAGAAGATTTTGCGTTTCAAAATGAACCAATGACTAAAAAGCGGCTGCAAAAAGTGATGGCTGCGGTATACCAAAAGTATGGTCAAACTGAAACAGCGCAAATCGCTGACCGCCTGAAAGATCTCGGCTTTAGTTACGCAACATTCTCTGGTCTCTCTATGGGAATGGGTGACTTTAAGGATATTAAAGGTATGGACGAGCTTATTGGTGGAGGCGAATCACGTGCAGCGAACATCAGCGAACAGTATGAACAGGGCTTTATTACCGATAACGAGCGTTCACGCTTAACAATTGAGAACTGGACAAAAGTAGATAGCAATGTACAAGACCTTCTTTCTAAGCAGATGGTTGGTGAAGATACTGCGACTGCTATTGCAATCAACTCTGGTGCTCGTGGTAACATCGGCCAGATGAAGCAATCTGTTGGTATGCTTGGCGTACTTTCTGATGCGTCTGGTAATGCTATCGAGTTACCAATTAAATCAGGTTACATAAAAGGACTTGATCCGCTCGAATACTTTACCGGTACCCGTGGTACCCGTAAGGCAATGATCGATATCGCACTTAAGACGGCAGACGCAGGATACTTGACGCGACGCCTCGTTGATGTGTCGCAAGACGTATTCACGCTTGATGAAGGTGATATTACAGAGCAAGATCCAGGATACGCTATGCGTCGTGAAGACGCTCGAGAAGTAGGTGTTACCTATGCATCTCGCCTTGAAGGCCGCTACGCTGCCGAAAATGTAAAAGATTACGTAAAAGCTGGCGAAGCGATCAGTAAGGAAGCAGCTGAAAAGATTGAGGCTGATGAAGTAGTCGATAATGTAAAGATATACAGTGTGCTAAGCGCAACAAATGTACGAGGCGTGCCATGTAAGAGTTATGGCGTTGATCCAGCTACTGGCGAACTTGTTGCTGACCATAATCCAATTGGAGTTATTGCAGCACAGAGTATTGGTGAACCCGGTACGCAGCTATCGTTGGACTCAAAGCACCGTTCAGGCGCTGTACTTGCAGACGATACTGCCCAGGGCTTGAATCGTGTTGAGGAGTTGCTCGAAGCACGTCAGCCAAAAGGCCAGGCGTACCTCTCGGAAATTAACGGCACGGTAACTGTTTGGGAAGAATCAGAACAGTACGTTGTGCAGGTTGCGGCAGACGCTGAAGAGCAAATTACTCTTGAGCTTGAAGGACGATCCGTCAAAGTCAAGAGCGGAAGCGACGTTGCTATAGGCGATGTCATTGCTGCAAATGACGAAGGCAAGAACCCGCTAATTGCACCGATCGCTGGCAAGGTTGAAGTAACAGATAAGAAGCTTATCCTTACGCCAACAGCAAGTGCGGTTGCACGATATGAAATCCCAGGATTTAAGCAACTGCTCGTAAGTGATGGAGACAAGGTTGTATCCGGCCAGAAGCTTACAACTGGTTCAGTAAATCTACAAGATCTCTTACGCCTACAGGGTGTTGAAGAAACACAGCGCTACATCATGAATGAAATTCTGAGGGTGTTTGCTGGCCAAGGGCAGAATATTGCAGACAAGCATTTGGAGATTATTGTGCGGCAAATGTTTAGTCGTGTACAGATAGAAGATGCTGGTGCGAGCGAGTTTGTAACTGGCGATATTGTAAGCAAGATGGCTGTTGTTGATGCGAATGAACAACTTGCGAAAGAAAAGAAGCAGCTCATTAGCTACAACCAGTTGCTACTTGGTATTACCAAGGCTTCACTCAGTACAGATTC
>CAYTIU010000009.1:9531-18132 GCA_964438085.1 uncultured Candidatus Saccharibacteria bacterium
TCAGCGCAGCGAGCTTCCAGGATACGACACGTGTTCTTATCGCTGCTGCTACAAGTGGACGCTTAGACAAGCTATATGGCCTCAAGGAAAATGTTATCTTGGGTCGTAAGATTCCAGTCGGCACAGGCTACCAACCAGAGGAAGAAGAAGTCGAAGCAGTTGCTGAACAGGCATAGTTCTGTTAAAATAAGTACGTTTACAACAATTAAGTGATCCGAGCTGTGGGGAGAAAAGCGCAAGAAGCGTTGGCACGAACTTGCGCTTCCCACCTGGCAGCAGATCATATATAAGGAGAATACATGCCAACAATTAACCAATTGGTTAGAAAGCCTCGTGCAAAGGTGACGAGTACAAGCAACTCACCTGCGCTACACAAGGTTACTAATAATCTAAAAACTAAAAGCTATGAAAAACCGGCGCCATTTAAGCGCGGGGTATGTGTTAAGGTGACCACAAAAACACCTAAAAAACCAAACTCAGCGCTTCGTAAAGTAGCTCGTGTACGTTTAAGTAACGGACAAGAAGTGTGGGCGTATATTGGCGGCGAAGGCCATAATTTGCAAGAGCACGCTGTAGTTATTATCCGTGGTGGGCGCGTAAAGGACCTTCCAGGTGTGCGTTATCACGTAGTGCGTGGTGCACTTGACCTTCAAGGCGTACAAAACCGTAAGCAAGCCCGATCTAAGTACGGCGCGAAAAAGGAGAGCAAGTAATGCCTAGGAAGAAAACTAAATCTCTCGTTCGTGATATCCAACCTGACAGGCTCTATAACAGCGTACAGGTACAACGCCTGATTAACCGTGTTATGCTCGACGGTAAAAAACAGCTGGCAGAACGGCTTGTGTATGGTGGTATGCAAAAAGCTGCCAATAAGCTTAAGGTTGAGAACCCGCTTGATGTATTTGAGCAAGCATTTAAGAATGTACAACCGCAAGTTGAGACTCGTTCTCGCCGTGTTGGTGGTGCTAATTATCAGATTCCATTTGAAGTAAAAGGCCAACGCCAAAATCACTTAACAACCATGTGGTTTGTAACCGCTACTCGTGCCCGTAAAGGTATGAGCATGGAAGACCGTATTGCAGCTGAGCTTGTTGACGCTTATAACGGCCAAGGGGCAGCAGTTAAGAAACGCGAAGATACCCACAAGATGGCAGAAGCAAACCGCGCGTTTGCACACTTTGCTCGAGGCTAGCACATGAAGCAAGAAGCAATCCCCTGTGCTGAATGTCCGCTCACTCAAGAGGGAGCGGTTATTACATCTGAAGATGGAAGAGAAACATACCGCCTCACTATGAGTCGCGAAGATGGTTCTCTTACGATAAATGGGACAGGGGAATGCGGCAGCTCTGCAAGAATCGTTGATGCCGAAGAGATAGAAGAGGAAGCTCCTGAAATGCTTGAGGCAATTCGTGTATGCCGCGGTCCAATACAGGAAGAATTAGCTTTTGTAAGGCGTGGCGGTTGGCTTGGAAAAATAGGTTTGTGCAAACTGCAGCTTTTACCAGCTGAATGTGGTGCGATGACCCAAGCAAAGACAAAGCAATTCTTAGAGCAATTGACAACTAACGAAACAGTGTCCGCCGGCGAGTTAAAAAATAGTAATTGTAAGTGTAAATAAAGGAATCTACATGGCAGCAAAGACAACACCAATGGAAAAAATTCGTAACCTGGGCATTATTGCTCATATTGACGCTGGTAAAACAACAACAACCGAAGGTATTTTGTACCGAACGGGTTTGAGCCACAAGATTGGTGCCGTTCACGAAGGTGAAACCACAACTGACTGGATGGAGCAAGAGCGTGAGCGTGGCATTACGATTGTTGCAGCATCTGTCACTTGTTACTGGAAAGACCACCAAATTAACATTATCGATACGCCAGGCCACATTGACTTTACCGTTGAGGTAGAGCGTTCACTTCGTGTGCTCGATGGTGCTGTGGTAGTATTTGACGGTAAAATGGGCGTAGAGTCGCAGTCTGAAACTGTCTGGCGCCAAGCAGATAAGTACGGTGTTCCTCGCATTTGCTTTATCAACAAGATTAACCAAACTGGCGGCGATTTTTATAAGTCACTTGATACAATCCACGCTCGTTTAAGTAAGCGGGCTTTTCCTATTCACTTACCAATTGGTTTTGAGCAAAGTATTAATGGTGTCGTTGACCTTGTTTCCATGAAGGCATATACATACACAGAATTTAAAGATAAAAGCCTTGTTGAAGGTGATATCCCAGAAGATATGCTTGAAAAAGCTAAAAAATACCGCAGCTTGCTCATTGAGAACGCTGTAGCCGAAGACGAAGCAATGCTCGAGAAGTACTTTGAAGTAGGAGAAGAAGGCCTGACTGAAGCTGAAATTAAACAAGCAATTCGTACAGCTACATTATCAGGTAAGTTCTACGTAGTGACTGGCGGCGATGGCCGTGGTGTGATTGTAGAGAAGGTACTCGATCTTGTGAATGACTTTTTGCCTGCACCGAATGAGCTTAGTACAAACTGGGGTACGCATCCTAAAACAGGTGATGAGATTGAGCGAAAGAATAGTGCATCAGATCCATTTGCTGCACTTGCATTTAAGATTACGTCCGACCCATTTGTCGGGAAACTTGCCTACTTCCGCGTGTACTCAGGCAAAGTAACTGCTGGCTCATATGTATACAATAGCTCAACTGGTGAAAAAGAGCGTGTAGGTCGTATTGTACGTTTGCAAGCCGATAAGCGCGAAGAAGTTTCTGAGGTCTCAGCTGGCGATATTGCTGCAATTGTAGGGCTCAAAGGCACAACAACAGGCAACACGCTATGTGATCAAAATAATCCAATTGTACTTGAGTCGATTGACTTCCCTGAGCCGCCGGTTTCTATTGCGATTGAACCAAAAACTAAGGCTGATCAAGAAAAGATGAGCCTTGCCTTACAACGTCTCGCTGAAGAAGATCCAACATTCCGTGTGCATGTAGATGATGAAACAGGACAGACTATTATCTCAGGTATGGGTGAGCTACACCTTGAAATTTTGGTTGATCGTATGAAGCGAGAATTTAAAGTCGAAGCTAATATTGGGCAGCCGCAAGTTGCATACCGTGAAACAATCCGTAAAGATGCAGTCGAAGTACAAGGTAAGTTTATCCGGCAATCAGGTGGACGCGGCCAGTACGGTGACGTATGGTTACGCCTGAGCCAGAACGAAGCTGGCAAAGGCCTTGAGTTTATTAACTCTATTAAGGGTGGTGTAGTGCCAGCTGAATACATTAAGCCAGTACAGCAAGGTATTGAAGAAGCTATGAATAACGGCGTGCTCGCGGGCTATCCGGTGGTAGATATCAAAGCTGAGCTATACGATGGCTCGTACCACGATGTTGACTCGAGCGAAATGGCCTTTAAGATTGCTGGTTCTATGGCGTTGCAAGAAGGTGTTAAAAAAGCAAGCCCGGTGTTGCTTGAGCCAGTCATGAAGGTTGTTGTTGTAACTCCAGAAGAATTTATGGGCGAGGTAATCGGCGACCTTAACAGTAAGCGCGGACGTATTGATACTATGGAAGACCTTAGTGCGGGCGTGAAAGAAATTACTGCATTTGTACCATTAGGCGAGATGTTTGGTTACACCACGAACTTGCGTTCTAATACGCAGGGTCGCGCTAGTTCAAGTATGGAGCTTGACCACTACGCTGACGTACCATCACATGTAGCTGATGCGATCATTGCTAAAAACTCTAAATAAACGCAATTTGTTTGACAATTCGTACAGTTTGCCAGTATAAATGATGTATGGAAACTGAAAAAGAGACACGTATCTGTATACCAAAAATACGAGACGATCTGCAGACTGGTCGGATTCTTGATACAGGAGGAGCGTATCTTACTGCTCCAGATATAGTGGCGCAAAATATGGCACAAGGTAAGTATGACTGCCAGCCCAGTTGTCCTGGCCTTCGTTCAGAGCCGCGTCGAATAGGCGGGATTGCGTTACCAGTTCCTCCGAGGGAGATATGTGGGCTCGAAGCTTCTCTAGCAGAAACAGATAGCAGCCAGCCAGCAATTGCTCAAGAATAACCCTTTACAAACAGGTTAAGATTAGATACTATAAGATGGTAACTCGTGTGAGTTTTACTATTCTCATGCTAACAATAATTTATTAAGGAGAAATAATATCTATGGCAGACACATTTGACCGTAGCAAGCCGCATGTGAACGTTGGTACTATGGGCCACGTTGACCACGGTAAAACAACACTAACCGCAGCTATTACACATGTGCTTGCGAAAAAACTTCCAAGCGACGTGAATAAGCCACGAAATTACGATGAAATCGATAATGCTCCAGAAGAGAAGCAACGTGGTATTACTATCGCTACCTCTCACCAAGAGTATGAAAGCGAAAAACGCCACTATGCTCACGTTGACATGCCAGGACACGCTGACTATGTGAAGAACATGATCACCGGTGCTGCACAGATCGACGGCGCAATTCTTGTTGTAGGCGCTAACGATGGTCCATTGCCACAGACTCGTGAGCACGTATTGCTTGCTCGCCAAGTAGGTGTGCCAAAGATTGTTGTATTCCTCAACAAAATGGATCTTGCTGATGCTGACCTTGTTGAGCTTATCGAAGAAGAAGTTCGTGAACTTCTCGAGAAGAACGGCTTTGACCGCGAAGCTCCTATTATTAAAGGTTCAGCTACAAAAGCACTCGAGGGCGATGCAGCAAACGAAGATGCAATCATGGAGCTTGTAAAAGCACTTGATGACTATGTTCCAGAACCTACACGTGAACTTGATAAACCATTCCTTATGCCAATTGAGGACGTGTTCTCAATTAAGGGTCGTGGCACGGTTGCAACCGGACGTATCGAAACTGGCGTTGTAAAGATCAACGAAGAAGTTGAAATCGTTGGTATCCGCGATACGCAAAAATCAGTGGTAACTGGTATCGAAGCATTTAAGAAGAGCCTTGACCAAGGCCAAGCTGGCGACAATGCTGGTATCTTGCTTCGTGGTATTGAGCGTGATGATATTGAGCGCGGCCAAGTATTGGCTAAGCCAGGTTCTGTAACGCCACACACTGAATTTGAATCAGAAGTGTATATCCTTACTAAAGAAGAGGGTGGTCGACATACACCATTCTTTAAGGGTTACAAGCCACAGTTCTACTTCCGTACAACGGACGTAACAGGTGAAGTTGAACTTCCAGCAGACAAAGAAATGGTTATGCCTGGTGATACATTGACCTTTAAGGTTAAGTTGGGTGCACCAATTGCTATGGACCAAGGTCTTAACTTTGCAATCCGCGAAGGCGGTCGCACAGTTGGTGCTGGTGTTGTGACTAAAATCAACAAATAGTTTGATCTAGATCACACCTACTACTGAAAAACCCCGGGCATTCCGGGGTTTTTCTTATACCTGTTACTCTATTCGTAACTCTTCTTAACTATATATTATAGCACAAGCGTTATTTTTTGTCCATAGTAGAGGTTTCTGTCAACTACGTAAAATACTTCCATTTTCAGCCTGTATCTGTTAAAATAGGCTAATCAATAAACGTTTGCTGACTAAAAGTCGCATGACAAAAGAGCATGAGATGTTACAGCAAGAATAACGAGAGGAAGACCACCTTATGGCTGAAGCCAAAAAATCTACTACAAAAACCACTACTAAAACTAAGGAATCAAAGCAACGGATTCGTATCCGCCTGAAAGCATACGATCACAAGGTGATTGACCAGGCAGCAAAACAGATTATTGACACGACAATCCGTACAGGCGCTACGCTTGCGGGGCCTATCCCACTACCAACAAAGCGTGCTACGTTTACGGTTATCAAAAGCCCGCACGTATACAAAAAAGGTCGTGAACAGTTTGAGATGCGCACGCACAAGCGGCTTATCGACGTGTTTGATCCAACGCCAAAGACGATTGATTCACTCATGAACCTTAGTCTTCCAGCTGGCTGCGACGTTGAAATCAAGATGTAGTTAAGAGAACCATTATAACTAAACCTCTCGTAATCTATGCGGGAGGTTTTTTATAGAGTTGCAACTACTAACTAAAGATGTTTAACTGTTAGCAATATGGCAAAAGTAAAAACAAAAAAGAATACGAAAGCTGTTAAAGTGGCGGCTAAAACGAAGCCGAGAGCTGCAACGAGAACAGTTACCGATCCGTACGATGGCATATTTGCCTTTAAGCTAGCACTGTATGTAGTGGCAGGTAGCCTATGGCTTAAGATGAGCTATAACGGCACGGTAGTTCCACTGCCTATCGGTTTGATCGCTGGTATGACATTGGCAAGCAGGGAACGCTTCAAAACAGATAGAAAAATTGATTACGCGGTACTATTGATCGCTGCGCTATTTGGCTTTTGGGCACCATTCGGGTTGTATGTCGCTTTCTAGACAGACGTAGATAACGCGTGTAGAATAAACAACGTATTGACAGTAGTAACGGTTTCGTGCTAATCTGTAACGGTATATCAAATTTCCGCACTTGGATATTTGGCAGGTCTATGTCTCTTACAGAGGTAGAAACCCCCAGGTCCAAGCATTTTACTGTCTTTACTTAGACAGGCGGACATAAACAGAGGTAACTATGAAAGCACTCATTACACGAAAGGTTGGCATGACATCTACCATCGCTGAAGATGGTACGGTTCAGGCTGTAACTTTGCTTTCCGCTAGTCCTTGCGTTATTACGCAAGTTAAAACTGACGAAACTGATGGCTACACAGCAGTTCAGATTGGTTTCGAGGAAGCAAAACAAAACAATATTAATAAAGCACAAACAGGACATTTTAAGGACGCAGGTAAGCTCCCGAAGATTGTCCGTGAATTCCGCGTTGCTGAAATCTCTGAAGACCTCAAGGTTGGTGAATCTATCAATCCCGAGGTCTTTTCAGTTGGTGACGTAATTGACGTAACTGGCATCAGTAAGGGTAAGGGCTTTGCTGGCACAATTAAGCGGCATAACTTCCATCGTGGGCGTAAGACGCATGGTGGTAACGGAAATGTTCGTAAACCAGGCTCCATTGGCTCTATGTATCCGCAAAAGATTTTTAAGGGTAAACGCATGGCTGGTCAGATGGGCGACGAGCAAGTTACTGTTAAGAATCTTAAGATTGCATTAATTGATACCGAACTTGGTGTTATTGGCGTAACTGGCGCAGTACCTGGCCCACGCAAGGGTATTGTCGTAATCAAGGAGGCGAAGTAATGGCGGTAGCAACATACACAAAAGCTGGCGCAAAGGCGACAACAGCTGCAAAACTAGATACATCTGTATTTGGCGTTGAAGTTAAGAATCATGAACTGATAAAACTTGCCTATACCGCATACCTTGCCAACGGCCGAGAAAATCTTGCGGTGGTGAAGACTCGTGGCTTGGTGCGTGGTGGTGGACGTAAGCCGTGGAAACAAAAGGGTACTGGCCGAGCACGTTTTGGCTCAACTCGAAACCCAATTTGGCGTGGCGGCGGTATCGTATTTGGACCAACCGGCAGCGAAAACTATAGCAAAAAACTACCGGTGGCTATGAAGCGGGCTGCAATTCGCCAAGCGCTCACACTAGCTGCACAGCAAAATCGCATTACTGTTATTGAGTCGCTTGAAGTAAAAGACGGCAAAACTACAACTATCAGGAAACTGCTCGATAAAATTTCCGCCAAAGGACGCGTTACGCTTGTTAACGATACAAAAGACGAAGCTATTGAGCTTGCTACGCGTAACATTCAGAAACTTGATATTGTATCCGCGAAGCAACTAAACGTATATGTAATTACTAACGCTGATACTATCGTGATAACTAAAAAAGCACTCGACATAGTGAGTGAATGGCTCGGAGGTAAGAAGTAATGAGTAAGACAATGATCCTCCGTCCTCGTATGAGCGAGAAAACATATGCCCAGAGCCAAGCTTCGGTATATGTTTTTGTGGTACCAAAAGAAGCGAACAAGCACAGTGTTGCTCGTGCGGTAGAAGCTCAATTTGAGGTAACGGTTACAAATGTGAATATTCTGAACCAAAAAGGTAAAGCAAAGCGTACGATTAGCCGTGGTGGCCGCCGTGTTGCAAATGGCGCACAGACAGATACCAAGAAAGCGTATGTAACATTAGCTGAAGGTCAAAGCTTGCCAATTTTTGAAGCAGTTGAAGAAGCTGAAGCTAAGGAAGAAAAGCTGACGCAGCAAATGGAAAAAGCTTCAGAAAAAGCAACCAAGAAAGCTGAAAAAGAAGCAAAAAAGGCTGAGAAGAAGGAGAAGAAATAATGGCGATTAAAAATTATAATCCAACGACTCCTGGCCGACGTGGCATGACATCACAAGATACCGATGTTATTACAACGAAAAAACCAGTGCGTTCACTGCTTGTTACTAAAAACCGAAAGAGTGGCCGTAATAATCAAGGTCGCATTACCACGCGCCATCGTGGCGGTGGTGCCCGTAAGTTTTACCGGTTAGTTAACTTTGCGTTGCCAGCAGGTACAACGGCAACAGTTGAGCATATCGAGTATGATCCAAACCGTTCAGCGCATATCGCCCGTATTAAAGATCAGGCTGGGAAGTATCATTATATTCTTGCTCCAGCTGGCGTTAAAGTTGGACAAACAATTACCAGCA
>CAYTIU010000009.1:18142-23138 GCA_964438085.1 uncultured Candidatus Saccharibacteria bacterium
AGCGAAGAAGCTTCAATTGAAACTGGTAATCGTTTGCCACTCAAGTCTATTCCTGTCGGTAGCGTGATTCATGCAATTGAATTGCAGCCGGGTAAAGGCGCGCAGATTGCTCGTTCTGCTGGTAATCGCGCGCAGTTAATGGCGAAAGAAGGCAAAATGGCGCAAGTGCGTATGCCAAGCGGTGAGGTTCGTTTGATTAATATCGAGTGTACCGCATCAATTGGTGCTATCGGCAACGAGCAGCATCAAAATATCAAGATTGGTAAAGCTGGTCGTAACAGGCATCTTGGTAAGCGCCCGTCAGTACGTGGTATAGCTATGAATGCTGCAGATCACCCGCACGGTGGTGGCGATGGCGGCTCGCACGGTGTTGGCCGTATTCCACGCACACCATGGGGACAGAAGACACTCGGTGCTAAGACGCGTCGCCGTAAGTCAACCAATAAATTTATTATAAGAAGCCGTCATCAGGCGAAGAGGAAATAAGAGGTAAGATATGAGTCGTTCATTGAAAAAAGGACCATTTATCGATCCGAAGCTCGCCAAAAAGGTGGCGGCGCTTGGTTCAGAGGATCGCACTATTATCAAAACATGGGCTCGGAGTAGCACTGTTTCGCCTGATTTTGTAGGACGAACAATTGCAGTGCACAATGGTCGGGTACATGTACCAGTGTTTATTACCGAGAATATGGTTGGACATAAGCTTGGCGAATTTGCGCCAACTCGTAAATTCCGAACTCACGGCGGTAAGCTCGCGAAAGGAAAGAAATAGTTATGGCAGCAGTTAAAGCTATCGCAAAAGGTGTACGCATGAGCCCGCGCAAAGTTGGCGTAGTTGCTGCTTTGGTTCGTGGACGTACTGTAGCGGACGCGTTGACAATTCTTGAACACACTCCGCGCCGTGCAGCTACACCAGTGATTAAGACTATCAAGAGTGCTCAGGCAAATGCCGATAATAACCACAATATTAAGCCAGATACATTAAAGATCGTTGAAATTAGCGTTACGCCTGGCCCGCGCTTGAAGCGTTATCGCCCAGCGTCACATGGACGGGCTTTACCGTTCCAACGCCGTACGGCACACATTCGTGTAGTTGTTGATGGCGAAGTAAGGGCACCCAAAAAGCCAGTAGCAAAGAAGGAGGCAAAATAATATGGGACAAAAAGTTAATCCAATTTCAATGCGCCTTCAGATGAATAAAGACTGGCGTAGCAAGTGGTTCGCAAATAAGCGCGAATATGCTGAATATCTTAAGAAAGACCTTAAGGTGCGCAAACTTATCCAAGATAAGGTTGGCTCTCGCGGCGCTATCAATAAAGTTGATATTGAGCGTTCGCCAAACCTTGTGACGGTAACAATTACGACTGCACGCGCAGGCGTAGTAATTGGTCGTGGCGGTTCTGGCGCACAAGAACTTAAAGCAGCTATTGAGAAAGTATATGGCGTACCAAGCCGAGTAAATATCGAAGAGATCAAGAAACCTGAACTATATGCAAAGCTTGTTGCAGAAAATATTGCAAACCAGCTTGAGCGCCGTATTAGTTTCCGCCGCGCTATTAAATCATCAAGCGCAGCAACTATGCGTGCTGGCGCTAAAGGTATTCGTATCGAGGTAGCAGGTCGGCTTAATGGCGCAGAGATGTCTCGCCGTGAAAAAGAGGTTGCAGGCAGTGTGCCACTCCATACAATCCGTGCAGATATTGATTATGCAGGCGTTCGCGCACAGACACCAGCTGGTATTATCGGCGTGAAAGTTTGGATTTATAAAGGGGAGGTAGCGTAATGTTAATCCCAAATCGTACAAAGTTCCGTAAAGTTCGCAAAGGGCGTATCCGCGGCGTTGCTACTAAAGGTAATTATATTGCTTTTGGGCAATACGCACTTCAGGCGCAAGGTAACGAACGAATTACATCAAGGCAAATTGAGTCAGCTCGCCAGGCGATGACACGCTACATCAAGCGTGGTGGTAAAATTTGGATCCGTATATTTCCACACACGCCAGTTACCAAAAAGCCACAAGATGTAAAGATGGGCAGCGGTAAAGGTAACCCTGAGTTTTTCGTTGCTAAGGTTCGTGCTGGCACAATCATGTTCGAAATGCAGGGTGTGGAAGAGGACGTCGCGCGTGAAGCAATGCGACTCGCAGCACATAAATTACCTGTTAAAACCAAATTCTTGGTTCGAGAGGAGTCATAAATATGAAAATTACTGATATCCGTAAATTAAACACAGACGAGCTTGCGAAGAAAAGCACTGAGCTGCGTGAAGAAATTAGCGAATTAAAGCGCCGAGCAGTAACTGGTGAAATACAAAACGTACGCCAAATTCGTGCAAAGCGAAAAGATCTTGCACGTATGTTGACAGTTATGAGCGAGCAGCTTGCAAAGGAGAACATCTAATGGCAAAGACACTAATAGGAGTTGTATCGTCAGATAAAGTCGATAAAACCATTGTAGTTACTGTGCAGACGCGTAAAACACATCCGATTTATCGCAAGCAATATACAGTTAGTAAAAAGTTTATGGCTCACGACGAGAAGAATGAGGCACAAGTTGGTGACCGTGTAGCAATTGTAGAGACACGCCCAGTTAGTGCACGTAAACGGCACGCGCTTGATCGAGTTATCGAAAAGGCCGGTATTGCGTTTACTGATACAGAAAGCGAGGAAGTATAACATGATACAACAAGAGTCTCGCTTAAACGTATGCGATAATAGCGGCGCAAAAGAAATTTTGTGCATTCGCGTGCTAGGTGGTACGCGTCGCCGTTACGCACGGGTTGGCGACATTATTGTAGCTACGGTTAAAGAAGCTAGTCCAAACGGTACAGTTAAGAAAAAGACTGTAGTGCGTGCGGTTGTCGTACGTACTAAAGAGCGAATTCGCCGAAAAGACGGCTCAACTATCAAATTTGATGACAACGCAGCAGTTGTTATTGGTGATGATAAGCAGCCACGCGCAACGCGTATTTTTGGTCCTGTACCGCGCGAATTGCGTGATTACGGCTACAGCAAGATTATTAGCCTTGCTCCGGAGGTACTCTAATGAATAAATTATATAAAATCCGTTTGAAAAAAGGTGACACTGTTGTGGTTCGCACCGGTAAATACAAGGGCAAGGCCGGCAAGGTGCTGGCAACGCACCCATCTGACAATACGGTTACTGTCGAAGGTATTAATATCGTTAAAAAACATCAGAAGCCAAACAAGGCGTATCCGCAAGGCGGCATCATTGAGCTTACAAAACCAATTGCCGTAAGCAAGGTCGGATTGCAAGATCCTAGCACCAAAAAAGCAACTCGTATTGGCTATAAAGTAACCAAAGATAGCGCAAAAGTACGCGTCGCAAAATCATCAGGAAAGGAGATAAAGTAATGGCTACAAAAACTACACTAGAGCATGCTCGTCTCCGTACTTTGTACAAAGAACAATATGCAGCAGAACTTAAGAAAGAGCTCAAGCTTGATAATATCAACCAGGCTCCAAGGCTCGAGAAAATTGTTATCAATGTTGGCCTTGGTAAGGCAAAAGATGACAAAAAGATGATGGAAGTCGCAACAAATACGCTCCGGAAAGTTACTGGCCAAAACCCAGTCCAAACTGTTGCTAAGAATTCGATTGCAGGATTTAAGCTTCGTGAAGGCAATGTAATTGGCCTTAAGGTAACGTTACGCGGTGATCGTATGTATGAATTTCTTGATCGTTTAGTAAATATTGTAATGCCTCGCCTAAGGGACTTCCGTGGCGTTAACAATAAGTCATTTGATAAACAAGGTAATTACAGTATTGGCTTGGTCGACCAATCTGTATTCCCTGAGCTAACTTTTGAGGAAACTACGACTGCGCACGGCTTACAAGCAGTGTTTGTGGTAGATGCTCAAGAGACTGCTCATGCAAAGGCGTTGCTAGAGAAATTTGGCATGCCATTTGAAAAGGAAGGTAAATAGTTATGGCAAAAAAATCTATCGTAGCGCGCGATTTAAAGCGCCAGAAAATGATTAAAAAGTATGCTGCCAAGCGTGCTGAGCTGAAAGCAATGGGAGATCAGGAAGGTTTGGCAAAATTACCACGTAATTCAAGTCCAACACGTTGGAAGAACCGTTGTATTGAAACTGGACGGCCTCATGCATATATGCGCCAGTTTGGGCTAAACCGTATTTCATTCCGAGAACACGCAAGCAAGGGCGAAATCCCTGGTGTAACGAAAGCGAGTTGGTAAATTATGAGTATGACTTCAACTGATCCAATCGCAGATATGCTTACACGTGTGCGTAATGCTATTCTTGTTCATAAAAATGAGGTAGTCATGCCGCATTCAAAGGTTAAGCAGTCTGTAGCAGAAATCCTTAAAGGTAATGGATTCTTGAAAGACGTGAATGTTATTGATGCAAGTGTTGGCAAGACGCTTAAGCTTGTTATTAATGGAGAACACGAAAACGCGCCTATCACAGAAATTGTTCGCGTGAGTAAGCCTGGCCGCCGTTATTATACGCGAGCTAAGGATATCCCAACAATTAAGCGTGGGCGTGGAATCGTTATTGTTTCAACCTCAAAAGGTATGATGACCGGACAGGATGCAAAAGCGCAATCTGTAGGCGGTGAATTAATTTGTAAAGTATATTAAAGGATAAGAAGGTAAAGAAAGATGAGTCGAATAGGAAAACTGCCGATAGCTATCCCAAGTGGCGTGACAATCACTGTCGACCCAGACTTTGTAACTGTTGCAGGCGGCAAGGGAACGCTCAAGCAATTTACAATGCCGGGTATAACTGTCGAGCAAAAAGATAATGAAGTTATTGTTACTCGCGCAAACGATGAGCCAAAAAACCGTGCTAAACACGGTCTTATGCGCACATTAGTTGCGAATATGGTAACTGGCGTGAGTACCGGTTTTAGTAAAAAGCTTGAAATCAACGGTGTTGGTTTCCGTGTAGCCCTTGCCGGATCTGACCTTAAGTTTAACCTAGGGTTTTCGCACGAAGTAGTATATCGTTTGCC
>CAYTIU010000010.1:0-6158 GCA_964438085.1 uncultured Candidatus Saccharibacteria bacterium
TTTTGCCGCTGGTGTATGCGCCAGGAGGGGATATTACGGCTTTTTTGCCTACCAACGTTATGTCTATGACAGACGGGCAGTGGATTTTAGATATGGAAGTGTTTCGTGAGGTTATGCGCCCAGCAATTAGCACGGGGCTCAGCGTAACGCGTGTTGGCGGTGCTGGACATAATAAGCGCCAGAAAGCATTAGCTGTCCAGACTAATAAAGCGCTAGCCGCATTTAAGGGCGCAGAAGAGTATGCTCACTTTGGGTCTGAGCTTTCGCCGGAATCAGAGGCAGACCTTATAAAAGGTAAAAATATCTATACGCTTTTTAACCAGATTGTAGGAGAGACTTATAGTATGCTTGAGCAACAGCTTCTTCTTGATATCGTGGTTAATTTGAAGCCCGGTGAGTCTGTTGATATAGGGCTTATGAAGAAAAGCGTTGCTGAACACAGTGCGATGGTTGGAGAAGATGATGATGGCACAGATACTTCAAAAACGTATACTGCTGCCCGAGATGCGCTTAAGAACAAGTCGCTCGTCCAGAAAGTAGCTGAAACAGAAGTCGCCGCTGAAGGTGATGCTGATCAGCAAAGAGATACAGAAAATACTGAGCAGGAAGACAAAGATCACAAAGAAGATGATAAAAAATCAGACAAACCAGAAGAAAAAGAGCCTACAGAAGATAAGCCAGACAAGGAAAAGAAGGATAAAAAGGAAAAGAAAAAAGACGACAAAAAAGAAAAATCTGAGCCAAAGGAAGAAGATCACAAAGAAGAGCCAGCACCAGAAAAAACCGCGCTTGATGCACCTGCTGAAAAGCAAGATGAGCCTCAAGATAAGGAAGAAGAACATCGTAGACATAAAGACACCCACAGGCCTGGCACTGTCCTAGAGCCCGAGGAAGGCGCTAAAGTATCCGAAAGTGAAGTTGATGCAGATATCGAAGACCCAACAAAGGCATTAAGCGAATCAGGAGGCGAACAGCGATGAAACGGCCTCTAGAAATTATGGCTGAAGAGAAAGCAATGCGTACCATTGTGGGGCTTACCAGTGCGTTTGAGAGCCTTTCCAGTATGAAAATTGTCCTAACAAAACGTGGCGTTTTGAGCTCTAATATATTCTTTAGTGATGTGTGGAATATTTACAAAAATATTCGAGTCACGGGTATGTTTCAGTTTGGGCGTTCTGAAAATGAAAAGCCAATAGACAAAGAACTCTATATTTTAATTACTGCTCCAGCTGGTTTAAGCGGCGATATTGACCAGCGGCTTATCCGGTCTATGCGTAAAAATTACGACCCGGAAAAAAATGACATAGTGGTGGTCGGTAAGCATGGTGCGCAGCAGTTAAACCAGGCCAATATTACGTATCAGCATTTCTTTAATCTGCCGCAAAAAGACTTTATCAACGTTGAGCCGCTTTTGGCGCTAATCCGCCAATATCGAGAAACACGGGTATTCTACCAGAATTATGTATCGCTCATGACACAAGATATCAAGAATATTCGCCTGAGCGATGTGGTTGAAACAAAGGGTGCTGCTATGAATGATGCGACAGCTATTACCGAGAACACATATATATTTGAGCCTAATCCGTTAGTTGTGGTGGCGCATATGGAAACATCAATGTTGCGCCTGGCATTATTGCAGGTTATTTATGATTCCCGCCTCGCGCAATATGCAAGTCGTTTTAAAGCAATGAGCGCGGCACGGCAACGGGCAGTTGAAGAAGTTGCAGCGCTACATATGCAGTACAACCGGGCAAAACGAAACATTGTTGACCAGCGTTTGAAAGAAATTAATGCTGGACTAAAGAAAGTGAGAGCCGAAAATGCACAGCAATAATGACAGTCAAGGAGAAAGACAGTGAATTCAAAAGGTGTAGTACGAGTACTTCGTGATCTTGTTATTAAGGTGCAATTTGACGAAGATATTCCTGAAATTCGTGAGATACTCGAAGCCGATAATCCGCAAAAAACACCGCTCTTAGTTGAGGCGCTCGAAAAAGGCGATACAGCAGTCTGTTTGAACATAAGCGCTGATCGAAGCTTGCAAAAGAATATGATTGTGCGCCGAACTGGGCATAGCTTACAGATTCCGGTTGGTGACGCTATGGTTGGGCGTGTATTTGACGCACTGAGTCGCCCAATTGATGGTTTACCGCCAATTGATACATCAAACATGGAACATCGTGACATCTTCCAGCCATCAACAAAGTCAACTTCCCTGGCGCCAATGAAGCCAGAAATTATGGAAACAGGTATTAAGGTTCTCGACTTTTTCACGCCGTTTGTGAAAGGTAGGAAAATAGGCATTATCGGTGGTGCGGGTGTTGGTAAGACGGTACTTACTATGGAGATGATAAATAACGTCGCCGAAGGTTCTGGAGCGCTCAGTATGTTCGCTGGTATTGGTGAACGTATTCGTGAGGGTCATGAGCTGTACGACACACTCAAAAATGCAGATTTGCTTAAAACAACAGCCATGTTCTTTGGGCAGATGAATGAAAATCCTGTGCAACGGTCCTTGATTGCAAACGCGGCAGTTACTTTAGCTGAATATTTCCGCGACGAAGAAAAGAAAGACATTCTATTCTTTGCTGATAACATGTATCGTTTTGTGCAAGCGCGGAACGAAGTATCGACGATTATTGACCAGACACCAGCCGAAGGTGGTTACCAGCCAACAATCTTTTCTGATATTAAGGGCTTGCAAGATCGTTTGGTATCAAATGAGTTTGGCTCCATCACTGCCCTACAGACAATCTATGTGCCGGCTGACGACCTATCTGACCCGGCGGTGCAGATGATTGCCCACGAGCTTGATAGCACTATCGTGCTGAGCCGTGCGGTGGCAGAACAAGGTATTCGCCCGTCGGTTGACCTAAATAAAACTACATCAAGCTTACTGACACCAGAAGTTGTTGGTGAGCGCCATTATATGCTAAGTGTTCGAGTTCAGTCAATATTGCAAAAATACGAATCGCTCAAAGGTCTTGTTGCAATCATTGGTGAGAGTGAGTTATCTGCCGAGGATCGCATTGATTACAATAAAGCTAAGAATTTGATCCAGTACTTTTCGCAACGCTTTAATGTTATGGAAAAAGCTACCGGCGTAAAAGGCGAACGATATACACGTGAAGAGACATTAAACGGAATTGAAGAAATTATCATATGAGCGATCCACATCATGACGGGCAGCCAGTTAGCAATGTGTCGGGGTCTGCAAAGAATGATGCCCACGAAAGCGTTAAGAATGTTACCGCCTATGACGCAAAACCTACACCAGGGTTGCTTCGCGTAAAAATATATACGCCGTTCAAGATTTTCTATGAAGGTGATGCACGAAGCATAACGGCAGTGAACGAAACAGGGCAGTTTGATATCTTGCCCGAGCATCATAATTTTATTACTATGCTCAAGCCGTGCGATGTCGTGGTAGAGATGCCAAAGCAGGAAAAGAAAGTTATTCCCATTGCTCGCGGACTGATGCATGTTAAAGCAGACAAGCTTATTATTTTCTTGGACGTATAAAGGTATTACGTACGTTTTAGTCTATAACAAAGTAATCAAAGGCGAAGTTGCGGCCAGTTGGCGCTGCGCTTGAGGTACAGATACTAAAGTTTGTTGCTGACCTTTCAACGTAGTAGTTCACTTGCCCGCCAGCTGAGCCAACAGGAGTTACGATAACGTGGGGCGTGCCGTCAAACCTTTGTATAAAATGGATGGTTGCAAAACAGCCAGGACTTGTACCGCCACCAGTGTTTACGTTGACAGTGCCAGCTATATCAGAGCCGCTGTTTGAAGTGGAGCCACCCGAACCTACCGCATTGCCTTGGGTCCGCCGTGGCGTCGGGCCGTTTGCCTTTATATGATTATTAAGTGTGAGATTGCCGTTGCCAGCTAAAGTTAAATTCCCCGCATTGATAGTTGAGGCAGTGAGGGTGCCGCCAAAATTAGCGCTCCGGGCAGTGAGATCTGATTGAAACGTAACCTCTCCTTGTATAACTGCTGGGCCAGATACAGAAAGATTATTAATTTGTGTGGCTGCCAAGTTGCTCGTACCAGAAACAGTTAGGCTTGGAATATTAAGTCCCTGTCCAAGCTGTAGGCTGCCGGCAACGTTTAAGTTTCCACGAATTAACGCATTGCCAGCAAATACTGCATCGGACTGGATATTCAAGACGTATCGCGGGTCGCCCACACTAGCATCGCCGTTGGCAATCTCGGCAAGTTGCTCTTGCGTGAGATTTTGCAGGGCGGTCGTTGGCTGTTCGGGCTCTTTCTGGCTATTTATATACGAAACAACAAACACAATACCGGCAATCACTAATAACAGTAGGAATATCAGAAGATACACGTTTAAAAAGCCAAATATTTTGCGGAATTTGCTTTTACTACCTGCCCCTGGTGTTTTGATTGGCTTTGGCTTATCTTCGCCGGGAGCTGCTTGGACATTATCGTCTGAGCTACTCAAACTATCCAGCGCATTTAACTGCTCTGTTGGCTTTTCCAATGCATCTTCATCATGCTGAGGAGTTGTCTCTTGTTTATCAGGTTCCATAATGCTTATAGTTATGATACCAGGACAGATGCGCTTATGCTATAGTATCTATTGTAAATATGGGTATAAAACGAACACTTTTGTCTTTAGTTTTGGTAGCAGCGCCGGTTTTGGGTATCGTAGGTATTGCTGCCGCACAATCTACCTCGCCGAATTACCGGGTAGATGAATATTACTTTGGCACTGGTGGCGAACTTGATGCTTCTTCGCAGAATTACCGCGCCAAGCAATCTGCAGGCGAGTTGGGCGTTGGAAACACCAAGAGTGCCAGCTATCAGGCTCAGGTTGGGTTTAACACTACAGACCAGCCAATGCTTGAAGTCGCCGTCAATGGTGATGTAGATTTTGGTATCTTGGATACCGATACCACAGCAACTGGCACAGCTGAAGTGCAAGTAAGAACCTATCTTGCAAGCGGCTATAATATGATTATCGCCGGACCGGCACCAACCTATGCTTCGCGTTCACTTAATAGCCCATCTATGCCAACTGCAGCACAAACTGGCTCAGAGCAATTTGGCATAAATTTGGTTGACAATTCATCGCCAAATATCGGCACTAATCCGGTGCAAGTACCAGATAGTAGCTTTAGTTTTGGCTTACCAACCGCTGGCTACATCACGCCAAATGAATTTATGTACCAAGACGGGGATACTGTTGCGCATAGTAATTCAAGCAGTGGTCAAACCAATTACACATTGTCTATGATTGCCAATATGGCAAGCAATACGCCTGCCGGAAAGTACACTACCGATTTATCTGTGGTAGTGGTGGCTGCGTTTTAGCTTCATAAATCCTGTGGATAAATATATTGCATTGTAAATAATGCTTATGGTACACTTCGGGTGTTAACTATCAAAAATAAAAATCAATCAACAAGGAGAATGAACAATGATTCATATCAAAAACGTTCTGGAGCGCGCTACCCCGCTTGGTGCCGCAGCAACGTTGTTACTGGCAGCTGCCATTCCGGCTGTCTCGCTTGCGAGAATAGCCTCAGCAGCAGCTTTAACAGAACGTAGCTTAATGGTATCAAGCACGGTAGCAAGTGACGATTTAGAGAGACCAGACGGTGGTACATATTCTAATCTTGACGCTGGTGATCCGCGCAATGGTAAAAAGGTAACACACGAGTATAATTTTAAAGCAGGCACAACTGGAAATATTGAAGGTTTCACTATTGAATATTGTGAAAAAGCTTTTGACTTTGTGGGCGAGGGCGAGTGTGGTGCACCAGCTCTGCTTGCTGGCGGTGCAAACAATAGCTTTAGCGCAAGTGCATGGGGTGCAAAAACAATAGAGATCGAAGGCTCAGTATTTGATATCACTGCAAATGCAGCAAATTACCTAACACTTACGCTAGCGGATGATGAAGATCCTGTTGCAGTAACTGCAGGTGACTCTGTTACTATGACTTTCACAGCGACAACAAATGATTTTTTTGTAAATCCAAATTCTACATATAAGGGAACTTCAAACGGTACCTACTTTGCGCATATCCAAACATTTGCTGACGGTGATTTAGCAGAACTTGCACATGAAGACGAAGATGATGAACCAGCAGGTGTTGTTGATGACGGTACTGTAACTAACAATATTACTACTG
>CAYTIU010000010.1:6258-9727 GCA_964438085.1 uncultured Candidatus Saccharibacteria bacterium
CAATTGGTATCTATACTCGCGTGCAGGAAACATTAAATTTTTCTGTAGAGGGTGACCCAGATACGCAGCATAATGGGGCTGTTGATGATGGTCCAACCCCAGCAGGCTCAACTTGTGCTCCGTTAACTCAATCAGGCTTGCTCCATATGGGTGATACGAACAGTGCGCTAGAACCTGGCATTGCTAATAAAGTATCTTCATACTTCCGGCTTTCAACAAACGCTGTATATGGCACTGATGTACATTACTCTGGCGATACGCTTAAGAGTTCAAACCATGATTTCACAACGTCAGCACCAACTGGTACAGCGTTTTTGGCAGGTACCGAACGCTTTGGTATAGGCATTAACGTTGCGGGTAGTCCAAACTTGATTGATTTAACTGCTGAAACTGGATATGATGCTGCTGGCAGTGACACATTTGCATATGATGTGGGTAGCGTAGCTGAACCAAAAGTCATTGCCTCAGTAGAAGATGCTACTGTTAACTGTGATACTGCTCGGGTAGACTACATGGCAAGTATTGCTCCAGAAACCCCAGCTGGTATTTACCAGACTAAGATTAACTACATTGCTTCACCTCGTTACTAATTAAGTAACTTGGGCAGACTCAAGACAAATAACTACATGATGTGAGAGGCCCGGGAGAGATATTATCTCCTGGGTCTCTCGATCTAGAGCATAACGTCCAAAAAACAAATACAAAAACAAACATGAACATTATCAAAAGAATATATCATCGTGCTACTCCGTTTGGTGTCGCAGTAATGTTGTTACTGGCAGCTGCTATACCAGCTATCTCGTTTACGAGGTCAGCTACCGCAGCACCGCTTACAAATCGTGGCCTAGAGGTAACAAGTACCGTTGCGAGCGACGAACTTACTGCCCCTGATGGTACAATATATACAGGGCTTGCAGCAGGAGATCCGCGTAATGGTGCGCAAGTAGGGCATACGTATACCTTTACCGTAGGTTCAGATACTGACCTTGAAGGTTTTACCATAGAGTATTGTACCTCAGCATTTGGTTTTGTGGGTGGCGGTGCATGTTCTGGCCCGAATGCATTTAGCGCAGTAAACTGGCAGGGCAAAACAGTTACGGTAGAGAATGATACAGCGAACACCACACAAGCTTTCACCGTAGTCGCAACGGGGAACACAATTATACTTACAAGCGGGACAGCACTGGGAGTTACTGCTGGTGACATTATAATCATTGATTTCCCGGTTGCTACTGGATTTTTTGTAAATCCAGACACCAATTACAAGAATGATCCCATAACAAACGGTACCTATTTTGCTCACATTGCTACGTATGCCACACAAGCGGCTGCAACTGCTGGTATCGCCAATGACACAGGCTTTGTTGATGACGGCACCGTAGCTAATAACGTAACCACTGCAATTGGTATCTATACTCGCGTGCAGGAAACATTAAATTTTTCTGTAGAGGGTGATGACAATGAAGATGATGGATCCCCAGGCCAGGCAACAGACCCCGGAACGTCATGCGCACCATTGGCTGTAGATGGACAGCTAAAGATGGGAGATGAGAATCATGCGCTTCGTTTCACGCAAGCTTATTACGCTAAATCTTACTTTCGCCTTTCAACTAACTCAACCAATGGTGTAGGGGTGTATTATGCAGGAGATACGCTAAGGAGCCCACACCATGCTTTGGCTGCTATGGGTACCTCCCAAACACCGAGTGCGGTTGGCTCAGAGCAATTTGGCATGGCATTTGACCTTACTGATAACTTGAGTGGCAACGTAGGGCTTACTGGTGATTTAACCCCAGTTTCTGCATATGGCAATAGTACAGCTGGATATGCTTTTAACGCGCTTAATCCCGCAGATACTAAGTTACTTGCCTCAACAGATGGTACCGTTGCGTGTGATACCGGAGCTGTCCAGTACGTAGCAAACATTGCTCCAGAAACCCCAGCTGGTATTTACCAAACACAAATTAACTACATTGCTGCCCCAAAGTACTAAATAATTTAGTACAATAGGCTTATGCTTCTACAAGTTAAAGGTGTGCGTTTACCTAAAGATATGTTCACAAAACAACGCGTAGCCACTCTTCTTATTGGATTGATATTAGTGTTTGGCTTGGTATGGAGTGTCACGCAGCGGGCAGAGGCAGTGCGGTTTCAGAACCGGGGTATGTATATAAACTCTGCTCGTGCTGGCGAGATAACGTTTTATGAAATCTCTTTGCAATACACGACTTCGGCAAGCGTTGGTTCACTTCGCATGGAATTTTGCGACAACCCAATCCCGTCTTTGCCGTGCCATGTACCGCCGGGCTTGGATGTTTCTAACGGGGTATTGGCGGCACAATCTGGCGAGACAGGCTTTAGTATTGGAGAGCAAACCCAGAACCTCATTGTGTTAACACGAACGCCATCAGTTACTGGGGCAGATCATTCAAGCTATCGGTTTGATACGATGCGTAACCCTGATCCAGACTACCAGGATTTTTATGTGCGCCTTACGAGCCATGCCAGTACGGATGGCAGTGGACCGCTCATAGATTATGGTTCGGTTGCTGCTACAACTACACCAGAGATCGCTCTCATTACACAAGTACCGCCAATATTAATTTTTTGCGTAGCACAACAGATACATGATGATGATTGTACGGATATGGAAGGTAATTTTGTAGATTTTGGCGAATTACGGTCAACCCAAACATATACGGCTTCATCTGAGATTCAGGCACGTACCAATGCAGTATTCGGTTACACTATTTCAGTGACTGGTACAACCATGACATCAGGTATCCGGTCTATACCTGTTATTGCTACGCCTGGCGAAAGCTTCCAGGGAGTTGGGCAATTTGGCATGAATCTTGCAGACAACACATATCCTGACGTAGGTGCATTACCGGTAGGGCCAGGTACAAACGGTAACGTTGTACCCCCGTACGATACTCCAAATAAGTTCTTGTTTAACAGCGGTGACGTTGTAGCAACCAGTAATGGAGTAACACGTACCCGAAAATACACCGCAAGCTATATTGTAAATGTGCCAGCAAACCAACCTCCTGGTGTGTATAGCACAACAGTTACCTATATTTGTTTGGCGGCATTTTGATGTACAATACTGCTAGTGCTAATAATAAATAAGTGGAGAGTTATGAAAAAGATAATTCAAATTGTGGCAGCTTTGTCGCTTATAGTAGTCTCAGTCTTTGCTATATCAAACGTTAATGCGCAGTCTACAGGCTTGGCGGTGAACCCTCGTAAGGATCTTGTGGTATATCCTGGCAAGAGTGAAAGTGACCAGTTATATATAAGTAACCTTAATAAAGAGGTGCCAGCAAAAATTAAGTTGAATGTTATTGATTTTAAGGCTTCGGGCGAAACTGGTACGCCTGCATTACAACTCAGGGAAGATGCGCCACAAACCCCCTGGTCTTTAAAGCCATTTATAACCTTACCAAAGACAGTTGAGTTAGGTCCGGGC
>CAYTIU010000010.1:9737-22573 GCA_964438085.1 uncultured Candidatus Saccharibacteria bacterium
AAGTACGTACCGTTTAGCGTGAGGATTCCAGAGGGTCAGGGTGCTGGCAGCTACTACAGCGCGATTAAATACGATCCAGAAATTGGTGAAAGTGGTGACGAGAACGTTATGATTAGTGGCGCGCCTACACAGCTTATATTTGTAACTGTTCCTGGCAAGGCAACAGAGTTGATGGAATTAAAGAAATTTGGCACGTATAACATTAAGGACAAGGAAACGGACGGTAAATTCCAGTCACTTTGGGCAACGCAACCAAAGAAGCTGGCTTATTTACTCCATAACTCTGGTAACGTTGCTGAGTCACCAAGCGGTAGTATTGTTATAAAAAATATCTTTGGTAAACAAGTAAAGACAATTGATAACGCTAACCCTAAAAAGAACTTAGCGCTTATAGACCAAACCCGCCGATTTGAAGTCTGTTTTGCCTCAGAAACGAAAGAAGTTGAGCAAGATGGGCGTAAAACAAAGGTTGAAACATGCAAGGATCAAAAGTTCTTGCCAGGTATGTACAAGGCGCACATGAGCTTGTTTTATGGAATTAACGGTTCTAGTACACAAGAGATTAACGCAGTAGCAACATTCTGGTACTTACCATGGTGGTTTATTGGTGTAATTGTAGCGATTATTGCAGCACTCGCCTTTGTAATATATAAGGTTCGCAATAAGCTTGTGGGCTCGACGAAACATCGCCGTAAGCGATAAATAAATTACGAAGCATAAGCTTTACTACAGCGTAAGACATCAGTACAATAAGATTATGTATAAAAATAGCGTGCCTGCGCGCGTATCGGTGTGGGTGGTATTGGTAGCATTTCTTGTACTGGCCTTGGCAGCTTTTGTGGCTGCACCAGTATCGGCGCAACAGTATCCGCCAGGCTTTACGCCGCTGACTACCGAGAACCCAAAAGCGAACTCCTTTGGTATGGAGGGCAAGATATCCGCGTCGCCACCAACACAGGGTGCAACCATTACTGCCCCAAGTGGTGGGCAAAACTACACTACATCGCCTATTACAGTGAGCGGTTCGTGTCCAACGGGTTTGTTGGTAGAGCTGCTAGATAATGGCGTAATGGTAGGCTCAACTTTTTGTGAAAACGGTAGCTTTTCTATTTTGATTAACCTATTCCCTGGGCAAAACGACCTTACTGCACGTGTTATTGACGATTTAGGGCAAGTCGGGCCAATTTCGAATGTCGTGACAGTGTTTTTCAATAACGGGCAGTTTGTGGCTCCAGGTGCAGTTATTACACTCACAAGCGCGTATAGCCGCCGAGCAGCTGATCCTGGCAGTACACTTGTCTGGCCCTTGCAGCTGAGCGGTGGAACTGGCCCGTATGCGTTTAGTATTGATTGGGGCGATGGTTCTGAGCTAGACCTGATGAGCCAGGCGACAGCCGGCATTGTGAATATTAGCCACGTGTATAAAAACGCGGGTATTTACCAAGTAACAATTAAGGTTGTTGACGCAAACGGTGCAACTGGGTTTTTACAGCTTATTGCAGTTGCTAATGGCGATGCCCAAGCAGCAATTGTAAATAACGACGAAAAACCTGCCAAGATCGAATACCGCAACAAAGTTATCTGGCTACCTGCACTGTTAGTGTTACTACTTCTACTACCAGCATTTTGGCTTGGGCGTAGACACGAAGCACGGGCAATTCGTAAACAGCTGGAGCGCGACGCAGAGATGATCCGCCAGCTTGACGCATAAAATATAAGAAAACTGTGGATAACTTTGTGAAATGTGTATGAAAGTGCTTGTGTTTGTGATGTGAAGTGTGGTAAAAATGGGGTGTAACTTATAAAAAATCAAAAAGTATAGAAATTAAAAAAAGAGGGAATTATGAGTACCGCACTATATACACTAAAAAGAAATGCCTATGGTGTTGTGGCATTGCTGTTTTTGCTGGCTGCAATGTTACCGGCAATATTACTGCCAAAACTGGCATCAGCAGCACAAGTAACTGAACGTAGTATTACTATGAGCTCGTCAGTACCAAGTGCATCTGCCTCCTACCAAATAAAGTTTACTGTTGCGACCACAGGGGTTATTCAGGGGGTTGTAGTCGATTTTTGTAATGAAAGCCCGATTGTAGACAGTTCAACTTGTACATTGCCAGGAGGCATGACGGTAGGAACATCAGTAGGTACGCCAACTAACCTGAGCGGTAGCTGGTCAGGCGCACTAGCAAATAGCAATAGATCACTAGTAATTACAAATGGGTCAGGGGGTAGTGTAAGCTCATCTACGGAGGTAACAATACCGGTAAGTGGCTTTACAAACCCAAGTGCAGAAGGTAATTTTTATGCTCGGATTTTGACATTTGCGGTTGCTGGCGAAGCTGGAAGCCATACTGTAGGTAGCCTTACAAATAGTACTGATGCTGGTGGTGTAGCACTATCAACTGCGAAAGAGATCGGTGTTACCGCAACCGTACAGGAAACATTAGTATTCTGTGTATCAAAAGATGCCCCCGCCCCTAACTGTGCGGGTACAAGCCCACCAAGCATTGTTCTGGGTACGGGAACTCCAGTAATACTCGATGGTGCAGCAGTTTACGATGACACAGTCTTTTACCAAGTTTCAACGAACGCTTTTAATACAACGCAGGTTCGTATGAAGGGTGCGAGTGCAGCGCTTGTAAGCGGTTCTAATACTATTCCGGCGATTGCTGGTGCGACAGGTACAGCACAATCTATGGACATAGGTAACGCCAATAACGTAGCAGCATTTGGTATGCGTTCGAATTCTTCGCTACAAACAGGAGAAGGTGACGTAGATCTTATTGCGCCATATAATAATGCAACGAGTTTTGGTAATAACCCTACTAATATCACAAGTACCTATGGTGATATCATTTCGCAGATAACAGGGGCAGCGCTCAACAAGAATATTCCGCTTAACTTTGGCGCAACAGCCTCTCCATTAACACCTGCTGGTGTGTACACTGCTAGCTTTACGCTCATAGCATCGCCTTCATACTAGGTATTTAGCAAGAGTACAAATTCATTATTGCGATCACTAAAAGTTTGCTATGATTAATTTAAGAATTACTTAAAGTTTAACCTACCGAGAAAAGAGGGGTATGAATAAACGAATATCAGCAGCAAGCTTATTGGTTGCACTTGTCTTTACTGTTACTGCACTCATAAGCCCGGTTCTGTATGCACAATCGAACGGTACGGTAAACCAAGATGGCGTTACCGCAGAAGGTTACGGTGACAGCCTTAAGATTTCTCCGCTCCGCACCGATATAACGTTGCGTCCTGGCGAATCACGCAAGGTAACGATATATATCCAGAACCTGAATCCGGTTGCAATGTCGCTCAAGCCTATCAACAATGATTTTATTGCTGGCAACCGCGAAGATGGTACCCCGGATATTATCCTAAATGAAAATGAGTCTTCACCAACACATAGCCTGAAACGCTTTATGGAGCAATTACCAGATGTCACTGTTGCTCCGGGCGAACGAAAAGCGGTAGATGTAACCATCAATGTGCCTCATAATGCAGATGCTGGCGGATATTATGGCGCGCTCCGTTTTGCGCCAACACTATCTGATGGCAGCGGGTCAGTTACGGTGTCTGGTAGTATTACCTCGCTGATTGCGCTGACTGTGCCAGGCAATATAAAAGAAAGCCTATCTGTAAAAGAGTTTGGTATCCAGCAAAACGGTAAAACGAGTACTCGTTTTGGTTCGTCTAAAGACATTGAGATGATGATTCGCCTCGAAAATAAAGGCAATGTCCATGTTGCGCCAAGAGGCGAAGTGTTTGTACAAAAGGGCGACAAAATTATATACCAGACAAAGATCAACGACACAAAACCGCCTGGATTGGTATTACCAAGCAGTATCCGTAAGTGGAGCGTACCACTCAAAGACCTTGGTAGTTTTGGCAAGTATAAAGTAACGGCTGTGGTGAGCTATGGCAGCAGCAATGAAACTATCACGGTTGAACAGAATATTTGGATTATCCCAGCTATATTTATCATTGGTGCGATTGTTGCTCTGGTTGTGCTTATACTACTGATAGTGATGGCTGTGATGTCGCTCCGGGCATATAAACGTCGGATTCTTCGCGGTGCTCGCCGCCGCTAGGTAATATTAGTAAATTTTGCTAAAATAACCTAGATATGGCAAAAAAAGTATTTGTTGGTTTAAGCGGCGGTGTTGATAGCTCGGTTACGGCTGCGCTCTTGAAAGACCAGGGCTATGACGTAACTGGTGTATACATGAAAAATTGGAGCCAGGATTTACCTGGTTTTGTGTGCCCGTGGAAAGAGGACTACCAAGATGCTAAACGCGTAGCGGTGCAACTTGATATCCCGTTCAAGCTCTATGATTTTGAGAAAGAATACCGCCAAAAGGTGGTTGATTATATGGTTGCTGGATACCAGGCGGGTATTACGCCCAACCCGGATATTATGTGTAACCAAGAGGTAAAGTTTAAGCTGTTCTTGCAAGCGGCGTTAGACGACGGTGCAGACATGATTGCAACCGGGCACTATGCACGGATTAAAGACGGGCAGTTGTTGGCTGGTGTTGATGCCAACAAAGACCAGTCGTACTTTTTATATAGAGTTACCGAACAGGCTTTAGAGCGTTCGCTTATGCCGATTGGTGAATACCAAAAGCCCGCGGTACGGGAGTTGGCTCAGAAATATAATCTAGCTACTGCCTCAAAGAAAGACAGCCAGGGAATTTGTTTTGTTGGCAAGGTCGGCATTAAGGAGTTTTTATTAGCCGAACTTGGCGAGCAGCCCCACGGCGCGATAGTAGATGAGTCTGGCAAAACAATCGGCGAGCATGACGGCGCACTGTTTTATACCATTGGGCAGCGCCACGGGCTAAATGTGGGCGGCGGCTTACCCTACTATGTGGTAGGTAAGGACATGAAGAAAAATGAGGTGTATGTAACGACCGATCTGCAAGACGGGCGTTTATGGCTTAAAACACTGAAACTAACACAGCCGCACTGGATCAACGGAGAAGCTTCGCTTAGTGGTAATCTGCAAGTTCGTACACGCTATCGGGCGCCATTAGTGCCGGTTCAGAGCCTCGCAAAAACAGGCGAAGATACCTGGCAGCTTGAACTTGCCGAGGCAGTACGGGCAGTTACGCCAGGGCAATCAGCAGTTATATATACGGGCGATCGCTGCCACGGTGGTGCGATAGTAGTTTAGTTTGCTTCTGTAGGTTTTTGGGCTTTTGCAGCGCTAGAATATGCTTCTAGAGTTGCCTCGGTACCGACCCCAGTGTACGTCTCTGAGTAAGTTTCAAGGAATTCGCGCATTTTTTCGTATTCTTCTGGCGTTACATTTGGCTCGGCAGGTATAGCATGTTTTTTGAGCTCAACGTCCCGGTTAGTATGAACAGTTGCAGTGAGCATACCTTCAAGCTGCTGCGTTACTTTATTAAAATACAGCATCGAAAATGTGGCTTCTTTGTTAGGTTTTTGATAAATCGTAATACCAACATCAGCGCCAGTTGCACTACCAGTAGTGTGCTGTAAAACAGATTCGTCTGCGGCAGTCTCGAAGCGTTGTATGTTGCGGTAATTGTGCGTATGTCCGCTTAAAGCAAGCGACGCACAGGCATTTATGATTGATTCAAAGCCAGGTGACCCCTGGTGGGTTACCACAATTGGTGCTTCACCAGTTGCTGCCTTAATAGTGCACGCTTCTTGGGCGACTACACTGCCTTGCTTTGCAAGTACTGTACGGAGCTCTTCGGGGTCTTCTGGCTGGGTTGGCCACCACACGGTACGCGTTGGGTCGTCTTCACCCACAAATGTTAAGCCATCTATAGTAGTTGACCGCCCGTTTTCACTGTTTAGTATTATCACAGTATCGTCGTGAGCGTCTTTAGGATCGTGGTTGCCAGCAACCTCAACAATTTCAGTTTGGGTATCAAACGCCACATCTTTTTCTTGAACGGCTTTTACAAAATCTGAACGGCAGGCACCTTCATATGGCATAGTATCAGAGTTTGTGAACGTATCGCCTGCATTTACGATAATCTCTGGCTGGAATGACGCGAAAACGCTCGGGAAAAAGTTTGCATAAGCCGAGTAATTACAGTGTAAATCGCTTACAAATAAGACAGGTACAATATCGGGGTTTGTTGTTTCTTTAAGCCTGCCTTTTTCTTGGAGCGCGCCGTACGCAGCCGCAAGATTGTCACCAGCTTGCTTCCAAAAATTATCGACATTTTTTATGTATTTTTCAGCATATTCGACGCCGGCAAATGCTGCGGTATTGGTAATGTCCCCGCTAATGCCTGTCATAGTAGCACCTTTGAGCGCTGGAACGCGCTCGCTAATGTAGTTGCTAATTAGTGTTGTTTGTTCAGCTGGAGCGGGTGTCTTTTCAGATTGTTTTGGCTGGTCGCCAGACAACACGCCAGCTGCGAGCACCACGCTGGCAATGCCAACTGCACATCTTCGGCGCAGCGAGCGTAGGCGCTTTGCAGTGTTAGTTTGCGACTCAAGCTCATCGGCGATCCGCAAGCTTTCATTGCTAGCCTCTGAGTCGTCTCGCAGCTCCTGTATATGGGTGCGCGTTTCGGCTCGTTCTTGTTTCTTGCGGCGGGCATATACCAGAACGCCAGTAGCAAGCGCCATAGCGCCCAAGCTACCAATACCAGCACCGCGCATAAGATGCTCTGCCAGCGCCTCGCTGGTTGGCTGCATCACCGTTTCATGAAAGGTTGCCATCAGCGATACGGCATCGGCAGCAGTGGGAGGGCTGAATTTTGTAATGGTAGCGTCAATACCATGCACGCCAGGAATAGCAGTTTCTATAGGTACATTTGGCGCAGTAACCTGAGAAAGCACAGTATCAAGGTGCAATCCCTTGCCAGTGCTGAGCGCAACTTCTGCCTCGATACCAGGCGCATATTCAATAGATTTTGGAAAAAGGCTGTTAGCAGCAACCGCACCTATAGCGCCGCCAGCGACTCCGGATGCACCAACAATCGCTCCCGCCTCAAGGCTTATGTGCGATTTTTTGGCATACTCCGACATTATTAATAATTATAGCACCTCCGTCAATATTTGTCAATATAGCGTGACCGCTGTTATAATGACAGCGATGAATGCTCAAGAAATCAGAAACGCGTATATTGAATTTTTTAAATCCCAGGATCATGTGGCAATTCCGCGGGCGCCGCTGGTACCATACAACGACCCAACGACACTCTTTACGGGCAGCGGCATGCAGCCGCTTATTCCGTATTTGCTGGGCGAGCCGCACCAAGACGGTGTGCGTTTAGTAAATAGCCAGACGTGCTTGCGGGCGCAAGATATCGAAGAGGTGGGCGATAACCGCCATACGACATTTTTTGAGATGCTTGGCAACTGGAGCATGGGCGATTATTTTAAGAAAGAGCAAATTCGGTGGTTCTTTGAGTTTTTGGTTGATACGGTAGGACTCGATCCGCATAAGATTTATGTAAGTTGTTTTATTGGCAGCGAAAAGCACGGGATTCCACGCGATGACGAAGCAGCGCAGATTTGGCAAGAACTGTTTAAGGAAAAAGGTATCGATACCAAGATTGTAGAGGTTGGCAGCCAAGAAGATGGCAACAAAGCTGGCATGCAAGGCGGTAGAATATTCTTTTATGACGATGGCGAGAACTGGTGGAGTCGCGGTGGCGGCCTGGATAAAACGCCGATTGGTGACCCGTGCGGGCCAGATAGCGAAGTGTTTTATGACTTTGGCGAACAGCACCATGCTGAGGGCTATGGCGAGCCGCATCCAGCCAGCGATTCAGGCAGGTTTATGGAGATCGGTAACCAGGTTTTCATGCAGTATTTGCGTACAGAAGACGGTTTTGAGCCGCTCGAGAAAAAGAATGTTGATTTTGGCGGCGGGCTAGAACGTATTGCTGCAGCAGCTATCGATAGTCCGGATGTATTTAAAATTAGCCTGCTGTATCCAATTATCGAGAGGCTTGAGAAGCTGTCTGGCAAGTCATACGAATCGCACGCAGCAAGTATGCGCGTAATAGCTGACCATTTACGAGCTGCCAGCTTTTTGGCAGTTGATGGCGTGAAGCCAAGCAACAAAGAGCAGGGGTATGTGATGCGCCGATTGGTACGCCGCGCAATCCGGTTTGCGTTTGACTTAGGTATTGAGCAGAACTTTTTGGAAGAAGTGGTTCCGGTAATCGCTGACTCGTATCACGAAGACTATCCTGAGGTAGCCACCAAGCGCACAGAAGTTATAGCAGTACTTACAAAAGAAGAAAAGGCGTTTCGCCAAACACTCCGCAAAGGTATTCGTGAATTCACAAAACTTGCTGCCCAAAGTATAACTGGCAAGGAGCTATTTACACTCTATGATACGTATGGTTTTCCAGTTGAATTAAGCGTTGAAGAAGCATTCAAGCAAGATGTCGCAATAAGTGAGAACTGGCGTGAAGAATTTGATGCCAAGATGCAAGAACAGCGCCAGCGGAGCCAGACAGCTGCAAAAGGCACGTTCAAGGGCGGTCTGGGCGGACAGACGATGCAGCATAAAAAATACCATACAGCAACGCATCTTATGTACCAGGCACTGCGTGATGTATTGGGCGACCACGTTATTCAGCGGGGTAGTAATATTACCGAAGAACGGCTGCGTTTTGACTTCAGCCACCCAGAAAAGGTAACGCGCGAGCAGCTTGATGAGGTTGAGAAAATTGTCAACGAGCAGATTGCCCAAGATTTGGTTGTTACCTGGGAAGAGCACCCTACCGATAAGGCAATTAACGAACTTGGTGCGTTAGGGCAATTTGGCGACCGCTACGGCGAAACGGTAAAAATTTATCGTATGCAAGCCAAAGATGCCGAAAAACTCTTTAGTTTTGAAATTTGCGGCGGACCGCATGTTGACCATACTGGCCAGCTAGCTGAAGATGGTAAGAAATTTAAGATTACCAAAGAAGAAGCTTCATCGGCAGGAATTCGGCGCATAAAGGCTGTTTTGCAGTAGTTTGATAAGAAAAATCTCTAAGATTACAGATAGAACATTAGCTATGAAATATATATTTCGTGGTAAAATACCGTATATGCTTAAGAAGTTCAAAGATTTGCACGCAGCTGTAAAAACTAAAACTACGGCCAAAGAGCAAGCAGCAGATGAGCAGTATCTGGTTGCTCTTGATGTCGGTACCGAGTTTATCAAGGCATTAATTGGCCGTTTAACAGATGATGGTATGGAAATTATCGGTGTTGGCCGTGCGCACCAAGGTCTTGGTGATATGCAATCTGGTGCAGTAGCAGATATTACTGCGGTGACCCAAAATTGTGACCGGGCTTTGGCTGAGGCTGAAGACCAAGCTGGCGTAAGTGTACGCACTGCAATTGTCGGGCTAGCCGGAGAGTTAGTAAAAGGCGCCACAACGCGTACTCGCGTGCGGCGTAAGGTGTCTGACAGGCCACTCGATATGCCAGAACTTGAGCGAATTATCCACTTAGTACAGGACCGCGCCGAAGAAAAGGCTCGAAAACAGCTAGCCTGGGAGCTTGGCGGCAAAGATGTTGATGTCCGTTTAGTCAATAGTGCGCTGGTGAATATAGAAATTGACGGCTACGAAGTCACAAATCCTATTGGGTTCCAGGGGCGTGATATTGTGATCCAGCTTTATACTGCATTCGCGCCGCTTGTACATATTGGCGCGTTGGAACGCACCGCACAACAGCTTGATCTTGAGCTATTAGCAGTGTCAGCTGAACCATTTGCAGTAGCACGCTCTATTTTAGGAGATAACGCCAATACGAGTATGAGCGCAGTATTGATGGACGTTGGCGGTGGTACAACTGATATTGCAGTTATCAATGAGGGCGGTGTGCAAGGCACCAAGATGTTTGGTATTGGCGGACGGGCGTATACGCGTGCCATTGAGCGTGATTTAAGTATTAGTTTTGACGATGCCGAGAAGCTAAAAATAGACTTTAACGAAGGCAAAGCGCCTAAAAATAAAGAAAAAGCTGTTGAAGCTGCTCTGCAAAAAACAGCAGCTGTTTGGGGTACGGGCGTAGAAGTAGCGCTGGGTGAGTTTGATAAATTAGACCACCTACCAAATCGGATTTTGTTGTGTGGCGGCGGTTCAAGCCTTGATATATTAATGGATAGCCTCAGCCAGACCACGTGGTATAAAAACTTGCCATTTACCAAAAAACCAGTTGTTCAGCACATCAATCCAGAAGAGGTAGTTGGTATTGTGGATACCACTGGCAAAGTGAACGATCATACCTTTATCACTGCGATGGGGTTGCTACGAGTTGGGCTTGATACGTTACAATATAGCGGCAGTGGAGAGGGTATCAAAGACAAGATAGACAGGATATTACGCGTATGAGTAGTGCGAATAAAACGAAAGATATTTTATATATCGATGTTGACGACGAGATTACGACGCTGATTGACCGATTGAACGGATCAGCTCATAAGATCGTGGTGCTCGTGTTGCCAAAACGTGCGGCTGTGCTACAGAGCATTGTTAATATGAAGCTACTGAAACGCGCTGCCGACCAGCAAAAGAAGCACGTTGTCTTGGTAACAAGCGAATCGAGTCTTTTGCCACTGGCCGGCGCGGTCGGGTTGCATGTAGCTACTACGCCAAATTCAAAGCCAATTATCCCTCAAGCACCAGATGGCGTAAAGAGTGAAACAGATGAAATAGACGAAGAAGATTTTGACCCGAAGGCTCGAGCGGCAGCTCCGATTGGCGCACTTGCCGGCGCAGCGGCAGCGTCAAAAGCTTCGGCTGCAGATGAAGATACTATCCAGCTTGATAACGATGATACGGATACGGTGGCTCCTAGCTCGGCTAACACTGCAAAATCTAAGTCAGCTAAACCTAAAAAAAGCAAAAACAAGAAACTTAAAGTACCTGATATTGATAAATTTAAGAAAAAGTCACTCCTTATTGGCGGCGGCGTACTAGCTTTAATACTGGTGTGGGTCTTTGGTTTTATGATACTACCAAAAGCAACAATCGCCATTAAAACAGATAGCGAAGACATTCAAAAGCGCATCGATGTAACATTTGATACAAATGCCGATGAGGTAGATTCGGACAGCAATATTGTGCCGGCAGAGCTTGAACAAACCGAAAAAGTAAATACGCAATCCGTGCAAGCAAGCGGACAGGAAAACCGCGGAGAGAAAGCAAGAGGTGAAGTGGAATTTTCAGTAAGTAATAGTCAAGCATGTGGTCCAGAAATTGTTATTCCTGCAGGAACAGGTGTCTCACGTAATAATCTTACGTTTATTACGCAGACTACTGTGCGACTTGGCGATCAAGGCGATGTGTGTCGTAAACGAGCGAGCAGCGACATCGTTGCACAAACAGCAGGTGCTAATTATAACCTTGGAAGTGGTAAATTTACAGTTAGCAGTGCATCAGATGTGGACGTACGTGGCTCTGCAAAGGGTGGTACTGACAATATCGTGAAGTTTGTCACGCAAGGTGATATTGATAGTCTCAACCAAAAACTTAACCCAGAAGAAGATCAAGCAGTAAAAGATCAGCTTGCCAGCAAACTAGAAGACCGAAACCTCTTTGTTATCAGAGAAAGCTTCAATACCGGTACTCCTGAAACAACAATCAGTGCTAAAGTTGGCGACCAAACAGATAATGTTACTGGTAATCAAAAAGTAACCTACAGTATGATTGGCGTAAAGAAAAAGGATCTCGAGACTTTGATTGTCCAATCTGCAGCAGAAAATATTGATACTAAAAAGCAAAGTATCCTGAACACTGGTCTAGATGAAGCTGTGTTTAAATTACAGAACCAACAAAACAACTCGCAGCAGGTACAGATGTCTATGGACGTAACAGCACTTGCTGGGCCAAAACTTGATGATGATCGGCTGAAAGAACAGATTGCTGGTAAGAAATCGGGCGAAGTGCGCGATACAATCAAAAATTATCCGGGCGTTACAGATGTAGAAGTAGAATTAAGTCCATTTTGGGTTACATCGGTGCCAAAGAGCGCAAAAAAGATAACAATCTCATACGAAAAATAGGTGTTAATAAGACAGTGTATAGAATCTTAGCATTAGATATTGGCGAACAACGCACCGGGGTAGCAATGGCAAATACTATTGCTCGTATTGCGAGCCCGCTCGTTACGCTATCTAAGCCAGAGCAGCTTACGCAAGACGTCCTAGGCCTCATAGAAGATAATGAGGTAAAAATACTGGTGATTGGGTTACCACGAAGCTTGCAAGGCACAGATACCGCCCAGACAGTGTACGTGAGAGGCATTGCAGAACAACTTGAAAAAGCCAGTGGTTTACCGATACACTTTATAGACGAGGCGTTGACATCGGCAAAGGCGGAGCGTGAATTGAAAGCTCGAAAAAAGCCGTATCAAAAAGAAGACATTGATATGTTAGCAGCCACGTACATTTTAGAAGATTTTTTGACGACTAATCCGGAGGTTATGAGTGTTTAAGCGTTCGTATTCATTAGGCAATCGCACAAAACGTTGGCCAAAACGTATCGTAATTATTCTGTTGGTTATTGTGCTTGCGATGATTGCAGGTATGGTAGGTGTCCGGCAGTATTACAATGCAAATCTTAACCCAGTGAGCGACAGCCATGAAATGCAGACTGTTGAGGTTGAAAAAGGCGCGACCGTTGAAGAAGTTGCTCGGGAACTCAAAGAGAAGAATTTAATTCGAAGCAGCCTTGTATTCCAGCTATATATACGCAGTAAGGAGACGAAAAATCCGCTGATAGCCGGGACGTATAAAATCCAGCCGAACTTTAGTACGCCGGAAATTGTCTCAATTTTAAGCAAAGGTAAGGTTGCTACAGATCTTGTTACTATTCTGC
>CAYTIU010000011.1:0-4772 GCA_964438085.1 uncultured Candidatus Saccharibacteria bacterium
TCTTTAAAGAGCTTATCTGCAGCTACTAGTGCTTGGTATGTCATAGTTCCTGTAGTAATGATTGTTACATCAGCGCCGCGCGCATACACATATGCCTTACCTATCTCAAAAGGAGTTTCATCAGTGGTGATAATAGGGGTTGCTTCGCGCGCTAAGCGTAAATATGCAGGACGCTTATCTTTCGCAAGCGCCAACGTAGCTTTTTCAGCTTCTACGCTATCGCCTGGTGCAACGACCACCATATTAGGTAGCACACGCATGAGTGCAATATCTTCAAGCATCTGATGTGTTGCGCCGTCAGGACCTACGCTGATACCAGCATGGCTACCGACAATTTTGACTGGCCTATCATTTAAACAGATTGTTGTTCGTATTTGTTCCCAATTTCTACCCGGACTAAATGCAGCATAACTACTCACAAATGGAATTTTTCCCATAGCAGCCAGTCCAGAACCTACAGTCACGAGATTTTGCTCTGCAACCCCAATTTCTATAAAACGCTCAGGGAATTCACTACTAAAGAGACTCATTTGTGTTGAGTCAGTAAGGTCGGCACACGCTGCAACGACTTGTTCATTCTGTTTGCCGGCCTCTAGGAGGCCTCGCCCAAAGCCTTTACGAATTGGCTCTTTTTCTGCATCTTTTTTTAAATAGTCATTCAGGTGAAACTTATTCATTTTCGCTCCGAATCTTACCTTTCAGTGTCCGTAGCTCTTTGAGCGCATCTTTAGCCTGCTCTTGGTTCGGCGGCACACCATGCCACCTAAAGTCATATTCCATAAAATCAACGCCTTTGCCAGGAATTGTATGGGCAATAATCATGATTGGCTTCTCAACAATTGCCCGCGCCATCGCACAAGCGTCTATTATCGCTTCTATGTTATTGCCGTCAATATCTATAACATGCCAGCCAAAACTCTCCCATTTACCGCGCAAATCCTCAAGCGGCATTACTGTTTCTGTCGGACCGTCAATCTGAATATTATTTCGATCTATAATCCCAATAACCGTATGGAGCTTTTCTTTACCGGCAAGCATTGCTGCTTCCCAAATATTACCCTCGTTCAGCTCGCCGTCTCCCATTACAACATACACCCATCTGTGTTGTTGTTTGTTCATACGCATAGCCAACGCCATGCCGCAAGCCTGACTTAGCCCGCACCCGAGCGGTCCGCTGGTATTTTCCAGCCCCGGTAATTTAATACGCTCTGGATGGCCTTGCAATCGTGAACCAAACTTACGCAAGGTCATGAGCTCTTTACGGTCAAAATAACCAGCGTGCGCCATGGTAGCATATTGCACCGGAACAGTATGCCCATTACTAAGCAAAAGAATATCTCTTTCTTCCCATTCAGGATTCTTTGGATCATGCTTTAAGATATCGAAATAGAGAGCTGTGAAAATATCAGCAAGCCCAAGCGGTCCTGCAGAGTGCCCGCTCCCAGCATTTTCCAGCATACGAATAATGTCTTGCCGTATTGCATTCGCCTTTAATTCTAGTTCAGGAATACTATATGTTTCAGCCATTTCTGCTTATGATTATAGCAGCTAACTATTCATTTAACAGCCCTTTAGGTTATGGCTTGCTTTAACCTCGTATATGCAGCATTTGGATCAGGGGCTTTTTGTATAAAACCACCGCTTACTGCAACCTCAACGCCACCGTCTACTAACTGTTTGATATTCTTGTCAGTTACGCCGCCATCCCATCCTATTTCAATCCGGTGGTTCATACGCCGTAACTCTTTAACTTTTTCTAGATGAGTCAAATCCAGCTGTCCGCCGTAGTGCCCCAGATCACCAGAGAATACCAAGACATGATCAACAATATCTATGGCTGGCCTGATAATTTCCACCGGTGTTTTTGGCAATAGCGCAACGCCAGCCTCAATACCGTGATAATGTAGCTGTTTTGCTACCGTCAAAAAATCGCCTTGCGCCTCAGCGTGGAGAATAACAAGCTGTGGCCTGAGCGCAATTAGCGCATCGATTATCTCTACTGGCCGTTTGTGCATGACATGGATATCTGCACGAATACCGCCCGGCCACCAGATATCAGACGCTTCGATTGTTTTGTTTGGCGCAAAAACACCATCTGCAATATCAATGTGAATTCTTGTCGCAAACGGTGCTATGCGCTCAATCTGCCGATTATACTCCTCCGGGTACGTTGCCAAAACCGCTGGACAAATACTTGCAGCTGCCATACATCTATCCTAGCTCATCAAGTTGTGCAATACGACGCTTAAACCGGGCTGCGCCAGCAAATGGCGTAGTTAGCCACACATGCGTAATAGCTTTTGCTTTCTCACGAGACACCATGTGTGCAGGCAAACAGAGTACATTGCTATCGCTGTCATTACGAGCCGCCTTTGCTTCTCGATTATCCCAACAGAGACTGGCGCGAATACCCTTAAACCGATTGGCAGCCATACAAACACCCTGGCCACTGCCACAGATAACAATACCTTTTGCATTCCTATCTTCTGAAGCCAATACTTCCTGGGCAACGCGGCTTGATGCAAAAGGAAAATCATCAGACGGATCTTTTTTAGTACTGCCTACATCAATCACCTCATAACCGGAGCGTTCTAGAAATTGCTTCAATTCCCGCTTAAGCTCAAAACCGTTATGATCAGCGTCGATGTATATTTTCATGCATTATTCCTTGCTTTTTAATAAACGTCCTGTGTCAGCAACTACCTCAACGAGACGGTTACTATAGCCCCACTCATTGTCATACCAAACAACAACTTTTGCTAAATTACCTGCTACTACCTTTGTCAGTAACGAATCAATGATCCCCGAATGGCTGTTTCCTATGTAATCACTGCTGACAAGCGGATCTTCGCTATACGCCAAAATCCCCTGGTAAAATGGTTCTTTTGTTGCTTTTTTAAGCGTCTGATTGATATCTTCAGCGGTCACATTCTTCTTAAATACAATAGTTACGTCACTTAACGATACTACTGGCGTCGGCACGCGTACGCTCATGCCATCAAATTTATTCTTAAGTTGCGGCACCGTTAATGCCACAGCTATTGCTGCACCGGTTGTTGTTGGTACCATATTTTCTGCAGCATTGCGACCTTCGCGCAAATCTTTGGCTGGCGCGTCTTGTAATGCCTGACTTGCAGTATAACTGTGGATTGTCGTGAGCATTGCCTTTTCAATACCAAATGCCTCATCGAGTATAGACATGACTGCTGCAATTGAATTTGTCGTGCAGCTTGCATTGCTGATTACTTCTGTGGCGGTCTTGAGTTTTTCTTCGTTAGCGCCAAGTACAATCGTATCTACGTCTGGACTTTTAGTTGGGCCAGACAACACAACGCGCTTTGCGCCCGCCTTGAGATGCAGGGCAGCATCCTCTTTTTTCGTAAACCGCCCGGTTGATTCGATAACCACATCGATGTCTAGCTCTTTCCATGGTAAGGCCGCCGGATCTTTTTCCGCTGTTACTTTAATGTGTGTATCATTCACAATAATTTCGTTATCATTTGCTTTTACATTATGGTGATACGCCCCGTAATTACTGTCGCGCTTTAAAAGATATGCCAGTGTCTTTGTATCTGTAAGGTCATTAATCGCGACGATCTCCAGATCGCTCCGCTCAAACGCTACCTTGAACGCGTTCCGGCCGATGCGTCCAAACCCATTGATTGCTACTCGTGTCTTCATGAAATCCACCCCTTTGACATTAGATATATAGAGTCCTTGCTTTTAATTGTAAAAGCACAAGCACGTTACTGCAAGTTATTGTTCGAAATTAGTGCATTTTTTACAGCAAAACGCAGGCCAGTCGCCCATGATACAGATCCAAATGTCTCAAGTACTCGCTCAAGTGCCATCCATTCATAATTACTATGTTCATAACTAAGCTTTATCGGGCTATTTTGAGAAACCTTTGCAAGGTATAAAAATCGTAAGATAACCTTATTGTCAGTTTCTTTATCACTTGTGCTGGTATAAATCATCTGCAAGGTATCTGGAGCTAGCTGCACCCCTGTCTCTTCGAATATCTCTCGGCAAGCCCCTGCTAGGACATCTTCACCATGCTCAATTTCACCGCCCGGGAAATCAAGTCCACCCGGCCGCGTTGGGTCGGTGTCGCTGCGTGTTAATACAAGTACCTTGCCAGTCTCATCAATCAGCGCAGTTTTGGCAACAAGCTTCAGATTACTGGTTGTTATATCGATCAATTGATTCCTCAATAATTGCTTTTGCTGCCTCTACATCGCCCCAGCCAAGCACTTTCGTACTGCCAGGTTTTTTGAGGTCCTTATAATGCGTAAAATGATGTTCAATCTGCTGCTTCCAGCGCTCGCCTAAATCATCAAGCGAATTAATTGCATCGCCAGTATTCCGGTCATCTGCCGGCACAACCACAACCTTATGGTCAGCTTCGCCGTCATCATCAAAGTTTAAGATACCAATAATTCGCGCTTCAAGCCACACGCCCGTTGGGATTGGCTCACCGCATACGATCAGCGTATCGAGCTCATCGCCATCTTCGTCAAGCGTTTGCGGAATAAAGCCATAGTTTACCGGCTTCGCAAAAATCTGCGGCTCCACGCGGTCAAGCATAAAAGCTGCATTTTTCCGATCCCATTCAACTTTCAGTATCGATCCTTGTGGGATCTCCACAACGGTGTTAACACTCCCATTCTGATAATCGCCTGGTGTAAGGACTTGGTTAAAATCTGCCATAGCATGTACTCCTTTGTAGTCTGTTTTCTTCTCAAGATATTGTACACTATTTATAAGAATGA
>CAYTIU010000011.1:4782-17327 GCA_964438085.1 uncultured Candidatus Saccharibacteria bacterium
GCTTCTGGTATTGCATTAGAAAATACCTTGGAGGCGATACAAGAAGCGCTCAATCTCAATATTGACGCGATTGAAATTGACATCAGGCACACCAAGGATAACCAGCTTGTGGTGGTGCATGATAGTAATACAGCGCGTATTTCTGATACAAAAGTAACTATTAAGCAGATTACACTCGCGGAACTACAAAAAATTAAGCTTCATAACGGCCAAACAATTCCAACGCTTGAAAAAGTCTTGCGGCTTACAAACGGAAAAAAACACATCGTTATCGATATCAAAGACACGAATATCAGTGACCAACTCGTAGTACTGCTCACCAAATATCCGCAGAAAGAAATTAGTTTCACAGGCCTGCAACACAATGAGATGAAAAAACTCTTTACTGCCATGCCGCACATACCATTCTATGTCCAGGAACACTTCAGCCCGTTCGATATTATACAAACCGCAAAGCGCACCGGCGCTACTGGTATCAGCCTTAATATGTGGTTGATGAATCCACTTACGTACATCTTGGCTCGGCGCCACAACCTTAAGATCCGCCTTTACACTGTCGACCACCCTTTTATTATGAAATTTATGCGCTTACTTTACCCAGGCATAGAGGTGTTTACAAACCATCCGCACCGTTATGTTCGAAAACGGCGTATAATGAAGAAACGAGGGATATCTAAAACATGAAAGCAACATTCCATAGCAAACACAAAGAAGCAGACAATATCATAACATTTCGATTTAAACCTGAGCAGCCTGTAGACTACATTGCCGGGCAGTTTACTGAACTGCGCGTGTCGCATGATAATGCCGATGATCGAGGTATCAAGCGTTGGTTTACGCTATCGAGCGCCCCGTTTGACGAACATATTACCATCACTACAAAAATTAGTGAACCAAGCAGCACATTCAAGCAAGCTTTACTAGATTTAGAGCCTGGCACAGAAGTTACGTTTGCCGAGCCAATGGGAGATTTTGTATTGCCGCGCGATAACGCTACCCCGCTTATTTTTGTGGCGGGCGGTATAGGAATTACACCGTTTCACAGCATGCTCGCTTGGGTTGGTAAGCACAAAGAATACCACAATATTCAACTTATATACGCTGTTAACAACGAAGACGAAATTGTTTTTCAAGACACATTTGCTGAAGCAGGTATTCAGCCCACTATTATAGTAAACAACCCTTCAGACGAATGGGGCGGCGAGCGTGGGCGCATTACCGCAGATCATATTTTAAAGCTTACCGAGCCAGATCCAGGGGCTCTGATATATCTTTCTGGTCCAGAGCCGCTTGTCGAAGATATGCAGAAGGGTCTCCTGAAGCTCAAGATAGCAAAAGAGCGTATCCTGACGGATTTCTTCCACAATTATAAGAATTACTAGAAATTACGTGTAGTTAAATTATGAGCGTACCGTTTTGCGGTCTTCGAGATATTCGCGGATCATTAGCGCCGCAGTTGCACCCTCGCCGGTTGCGCTGGCAATTTGCATGGTCGCGCCTGAGCGAATATCGCCCGCCGCAAACACGCCTGGTATCGTTGTTTCAAGACGTTCATTGGTTTTGACAAGCCCAATCTCATCAAGTTCTACTCCCGAACCTTCTAAAAACTTTGAGTTAGGATCCAGTCCCACAAAGATGAATACGCCATCGGTCTCAAAAATAACTTGGTTCCCAGTCGCCTTATTTGTGCCAATAACTTTTCTCACAACCTTGTCTTCGCCTATAATTTCATCGGTTGTTGTTCCTAGGTGTACTGTAATCTTGTCTTTATGCTTCTCAAGTTCTTTTTGAAGCACATCGCTGGCACGCATTTTGCTCCGCACCAACAGATCTATGTGGCTAGCAAAACGTGTTAAAAAGAGCGCTTCTTGCACTGCTGAATTACCACCGCCCACAACTACCAACCGCTTATCCCGGTAGAATGCGCCATCGCATGTTGCACAGTAATGTACACCCCGCGCATAGTATTCTGCCTCGCCAGGTACGCCAATCTTCTTATAATCACTGCCCGTGGCAATTAAAACCGCGCGTGCCAACATATCGCCGCTTGTTGTTTCGAGCCGCTTAAACTCTCCTTCGTCTTTTATCGCCAGTACTTCGCCAAGTTCAATCTGGGCGCCAAACCGCTCAGCTTGTTTTTGTAAGCCCTGTGCCAACTCAAGCCCCTGGATACCCTCAGGAAAACCAGGATAATTATCAACCCAGTCAGTAATTGCCGCCAGTCCACCGGGCACGCCTTTTTCAAATAAAAGCGTATCGATATCTTCACGGGTCGTATAAATTGCCGCGCTGAGAGCCGCCGGCCCGGCGCCGATCATAATGACATCGTGTTGTGGTGTTTCTGTGCTGCTCATCGCCTTATGCCACTGCTGGAGCTAATTTAGCAAGGTTGTAGCCGACAACTACAGCTTTAGAGTCATCTTCTTTTGTAACCACAGTAATTGGTACCGTTAATGCGCCGCTTATTTCAAGCGCTTCGGCCTGGCGCTCAGGATTTTGGTCAAGGTTCACCTCATCATATTGTAGCCCTTTAGTTGTAAGATATTTTTTAACCATCGGGCAATATGCACACGTAGTTGTGGTGTATATTGTAATATTTTTTGGCATGTAAGAACCCTCTTTTCTTATTTTATGATGTTTATGACTACATTATATATAGCGTTAACATTTATATCAAGACGCTATATATTGTGTTTTTTACCTTTTCACGTGTTTTCACGCATTTCACGCTAATAGTGTCTATTCACCTATTTTTACGAGCTCGATATCGAATACCAAGTCAGAGTTCGCTGGAATACCTTGTTGCGCCTGGCTTCCATAAGCTTGGTCAGCTGGGATAAGCAAACGGCGCTTACCGCCCTCTTTCATACCTGGCACACCATCTTGCCAGCCCTTAATTACTCCACTCAATGGAAACGCAATTGGCTGACCCATATCATGTGAACTTTGGAAAATTTCGCCAGTACTGGCAAGCGCGCCCGTATAATGCGCAGTTACCGTAGCTCCGGCTTCAACCACCGCACCACTGCCTTCCTCGATATCAATAACTTGTAACTTGTCTACTTTATCTACTGGTGTAAAATCAGCTAGTTTTGTTCCCTGCAAAGCATTCTCCTTATTTTCCGTTTCGTTTTGTGCTGTAGCCGTTTCTTGGTTCGTATTTGTGTCATCTTTATTGATAAATTGTTCCCAAATTACCAGTGCGCTCAAAGTGAATGAACTCACAAAAAATACGACCACTATAACTAATATTGCGATACGCGTAGCGTCCCATTTTGACTGTTTTTCGGCCATATGTATTACTCTAAACTCCCCTCTCTTGTCTTTCTTGTATTATAGCACTAAACTCTTACACCGCAGTGCGTTTTTTGCCGCGAACCTTCCTCAACAATACTGAAAACTTAATTCGCATATACTCTGCGCCTAAATAGTAGTATGGGAAAACGGTGATTACTAGGAATGTGCTCGAGAGCAATCCGCCAATCAACACCACGGCAAGCCCTTCCCAAAACGGACTGGTGATAGCCAACGGAATAAGCGATACCACTGCGGTTAAACTTGTGGCTATGAGTGGGCGGAATCGCTCGCCAATAGCAGCAACTGTTGCGTCTATTGCACCCATGCCAGCTCGCCGCGCCTGGTTCGCGTAATCGGTCAGCAAGATAGTGTTCTTAATACTGAGACCAATTAGTGCAAAGAAACCGAGCATCGCGAAGAAGCTAAAGGCGTTGTTTGTTAAGTACAACCCCAGCGCTATACCGAAGAAGCTAAACGGTATAGCAAGGAAAATAAGCAGTGGCTGCAAGAGTGAGCGGAATTGGATTGCTAGCAGTATAAATATGGCGCATAACAGTATTGGAAACGCCAGTGCAAGCGAGCGGAATGATTCCTGGTTCTCTGATTCTTGCCCTAGGTCAAACGATATATCCGAAGCTTTCATATCGTACGCAGCCAGGTAATTATCATCAAACTTCTCTTCAATATCACTCTGCGCCAAGCCAACAAGCGTTGTTGTATCGGTGCCATCAAATACTGCGTTAACCTGGACGATAGCCTGGTTCTCGCTTCGCGTATATCCCGCGGGGCTTACTATATTCGCTGATTTGATACGCCCGGTTTTACCGTTTGGCTGCTCTAGCGTGCGCCCGTCAAGAAACGCTACTACGTCCCGGGCAACTCGAGTGGCGTTTTCACGGTTTTCTGCCTTAATCTGAACCATAAAGCTTGCATTTGGCGGCCCGACGTCAAGCTGATACGAGTCAACCCTTACATCTGACGGTTGTTTCTCAAAGTCTGTTTTTATCTTATCGACAAGCTCCGAAGCCCGAACATCTCGCTCGGTATACGGCTTAATATCGATAAAAAGCGTCGCCGATTCAGCATTTGCTAAGCCGTAGTAACTGCCTTGCACAATGTTATCGCCAAGCAACTGTCCGACTCGCTTATTTGATTTATCTGCCAACTCTTCTGCTTGTTCAATAGTTGTTCCCTCTGGGAAGCTCACCATGACAGCAATTTGGTTTGCATCTTTGCTGGCAGGGAAGATATTAAGCGCCACACCCTTGGCCGAAATAACACCGCCAGCGATAACAAACCCAACGCCAATTAAGACCGCAGTCAGCCCCACAAAAACTTCTTTTTTCCGCGAATGCTTTGCCCAGAGCATTGGTTTTGCAATAGTTTTAGCAATACCCTCTTCAATTTCGGCAGCAACTTCTTTTACGCTACCTTCGCCCATCTGTTTTTTACCAAGCAGTAAGAAACGTGCAAACAATGGAATAAATATAAGTGCTACCACTAAACTCGTGAGCAGTGCCGAGATGATAGTCACCGGAATTGCCCGGATAAATCCACCCAAAATACCACCAACGAATAACAGCGGCGCGAAACTTAACGCCGCCGTAAAGGTAGCGGCTACCATCGCACGGCTAATTTTACGCGTTGCTTGCCGCACCGCCTCTCGCGCTGTTTTATTACGTTTTCTGGCAGCATCAAGCGCTTCGGTCATGATAATGGTATCGTCAACAATCAGCGCCAGCCCTAAAATGAGCGCAAACAGCGTAATAACATTTAGCGTATATCCTGTTAGGTACAATATGCCAAGCGTAATTGAAATCACTGTTAACATTGCTATCACAATGATGAGCGACGCTCGAACTGCAATCACGATTGAACCTACTACCAATATTGCAAGCAATCCTTCGAGCAATACGCGCTGCAGTTCGCTGATACTTTCGTCAATTGCTGGCGCAAGGCTGGCACTTACTGCCATTCTTACGTCTTTAAATTGCTCTTCATTTTCTACGGCAGCAATAGCCTCGCGTATCTGTTCATCAAGTTTCAACACGTCAGCATCTTTTACTGACGCTACACCTATCGCAACCGAGCTATAGAAGCTATTACGATTATCTTCCCGCACCACGAAGCGGTCGAACGTCCGTTGCAGTGTCGCTTCCTGCCCATTGGTTGGGTTTGTTACCGTTTCAAACGGCTCTTGCACAAAAAAGGAATCTATCTGGGACTTTTTATGCTTGTTGAGCGCATCAACAAGTTTCTGTGCCTCGGCGGCTAGCTCTGCGGTACTCTTATTATTTTTTGGCGCATAGACCGATATAAGGGCATCAATTTTTTCAAGCGAGCCACCCGTTACGCCAAAATACGGCGCATTAAACGTAAGTTCAGCTCCCTTAGGGATCGCTCCGGCCTCTTGTGCAGCCTTTTCGAGCGCCTGGGCTGCCTTTTCCGCATTCGTATCCTCTTCATATTGGATAGTGGCAGAGAAAAAGCTGCCTTCGCTACTTGTCTGGACTTTGCTGACATTATCTTGCTCGAGCGCCACTTTTGAGAGCGGCTCAGCCAGATCTCTATCCACCTTGGCTGCATCGTCAACCGCATACGACCCACTCACTATTACAAGTGGGATCTGCACACTCGGAAATCCTTCACGCTTTAAAAACGTCGTATAACTAAAAATACCAAAAATAAGTACTACGAGCCACAGGAGAGCCGTCTTATATGGCCTCTTAAAAAACATCAGTGTTAATTTCGGTAAAAGCTTATCTTTCGGCTCCGGAATTGCGCCAGAAGCCTTTGGTTTCTTTGCCATATAGAAAATCTCCCTCTTCCTGTTAATGGTAACAAAAGAGGGGGACAAGCTAAAGTTTTTTTATCAAAAAATAGTCAAGAAATGAAAAATAGGTAGATGTATCTGATGTAAAAATAAGCTTTGGGGATTGAGAAGTTTTGGGGAAGGCCGGTATAAAACCGAAGTGTGTTTTCTGTCCCAGTCCAGAACATAGACACACTTGAACGTACGTTAGTACATTCGCCTTCCCCGTCTTCCCTCTAGGTATTCACGTAGTTGCAACTGCAACGCGGCGTGAGAGGGAAGTCTTTGGGGAAGCTTAGTGCAAAAGTATCTACCTGCACTAAGAACGTATATGCCGGACCAGAGATCTAGTCCTCTCAATATACATTCTGAGCCAGAAAACGAGCACGTCCCTGTAGTATATACCCCGGGAGTGTAATATCATGGCTCATCTTCCCCATATTCGGAGCCGTGGGACAACCCAATGCTGCGCTGTCTCCACTTTCCGAAGTTCTAAATTTTAAAAGCTTTTCACATATAGGTAAATACATCTACCTAGTGTAGTTCGGGAGTTATGATACCTCAACCAAACTTGTTTATTTTAACCTAAGACCATTCAAAATGCAAGCACCTACACCGCATCTATGAAATCATCTTGGATTTTACTTTTGAAATACAAAATACATCGTCCACACCTGGGACGGAGGAAAGTAATTCTCCTCCGTCCCTCCTTCTTGGAGCACGCAGCTATACTACAGTTTCTTCCCGGAAGCTAGCTGCTTCAATAATCCTGTCATGGCTACAGCACAGGACAATATATTGAAGATTAGGGAAGGTCTCTTCGAGCGCAGTATAGTCTCCGTTCTTAAAACTCTCTCCTAAGGGTAATTTTATATCAATAACAACGGCTCCGACCTCTTCGGCCTTGCGCCCCGCCGCGAGAGCAAATGCTGCTTGCGCAGACGAGAACAGGCTGGACACTCCAAGCAAATACTTTGTCAGAGAGTCTTCTACCCCTTTGTCTTCTTTTCCTTGCAAAAAGCACACCGACACACGTTCGGTGTTCAATCTTGCTTGAAGCTCTTTCAATACCTGACCGTTCAGATACTCACGGTCACCAATCATGAGTGCTACCTGTGTCGTTGACATATATCCTCTCCAGGATCGTTTGTGGATTCAGATACTTGTAAATCTACCATCTCAGCACGAGTGCTCAAATTGATCGCATTTTAATAATAATTTAAGAAAATGTCAATACAAAGGTGTTGTTTTTATGTCTGTTATAACTCTCTTCCATTATAGCAGATTTTATATAATTTGTCAATCTTGGGTAGTATTGTACGTTTCTGCGGCAGCAGTTTTAAGGCTATCAAGCAGCTTTGTAACTTCTTCATCGCGCATTGTTTTCTCGTAATGCGCGATAGAGATGCCGAATGTTACGTGCGTTTCATCTTCGCTTGTTTTTTGATAAATATCCTTGGCTGTCACCGTAAGATGTGTCTGCTTTGGTTTATGCGCCTGCAAAAACTCATCAACAAACGATGCAACCGACGCATGCGTAATATTCGCTGGCACGTGCAAGGTTACATCTTGCGTAACCTTTGGAAACTTCGGCAGTGGCGTATACGCGGCTGTCTGTGTGGCATACTTGATAAATAAGAACGGGCCAACCTCAAACCCTGCCGTATATTCTGGTAGCTTCAATGCTTTGCGTACACTTGGCTTATATTCGCCAACGACACCCCAAATGGTGCCATCATCTGTGCGAATAACAGCGCTCCGCTGCGGCTCATATGGCGCGATCAGCTGCTGCACCCAGGCATCAGTACTATCGCTCTCGGTTAACGGCTCCAGGCTTACTGTTTTGGTTACGTGATACGCCGCACAGAGTTGCATAAAATATTTCCGCGCTACGTAATAGGCAGCGCCGGTCTTAGCCGTGCGAGCCGCATATATCAAGCTTGCTACATTAAATTCTGCTGGAAGATCTGGTTCGCTACGATCTGCCGTGCCAATAATATGCGCTTTACCGATCTCAAACAGCGCAAACTCATCATATCCAACCTTAATGTTAGGATGGACTTTCTCAAGCAAACTTGGCGCCAGGCTCAAACGATAATACTGTAAATCCGGGCTCAACGCGTTGCTAAGCTGGAACGCTTGATCTTTATCTTGCCCCATCTTATCCAACAAGTCACCATGCACAAAACTGTAGGTAGAAACCTCGTTTGCACCGCCGCTGGCGAGGATATTTCGGATATTTGCCTTTGCTTCCAACAGTGTGTTGCGCTGCACCGGCGTTGCGGTACGATGAGGCAACTCAAGGGATAATTTTTCAAACCCATACAACCGCCCGATTTCTTCAACAACGTCTTCAGGAACTGCAATATCTGTTCGCCAAAACGGAATATCAAATATCGTCATGTCGTTCTTAATATCAGCACCAAACTCCACATTCTGTAAAAGCTTCATCACCTCCTGCTGCGTAAGCTCTGTACCCAAACGAGCATTTATAAATGCTTCGCCTGTCACCACCTCGCCATTTGGCTGCATATCAATGCGCGTGTCAGGCTTCTCAAGCCCTACATTATCTATTACATCGCTGGCTTGCTGGGCGCCGGCCAATTCGCCAAATAGTTGGACAGCTTTCATAGCCACACGGCGATTCTGCAGTGGGCTTTGACCCTTGTTAAACCGAGTTACTGCATCGGTAAACAACCCGTGCGCCATACTGGTGCGGCGGATAGAGTACATGTCAAAATTAGCGCACTCTAAGATGATGTTTTTGGTATTTTCATCTACCTCTGTATCTGCGCCGCCCATCACGCCGCCAAGCCCAATCGGCTTTGTGGCGCTAGCAATCAAAATCGCTTCTTTGCGCGGCTCAATTTCTTTGCCGCCGAGCAACGTTAATCTTTCACCTTCTTGCGGGTGGCGTCTGGCGAGCGTTGCTACGTCATTACCATCAAGAGCCTTCACCTTATCGTAATCGTACGCGTGTAGCGGTTGGGCAGTCAGCGCCATGACATAGTTCGTGATATCAACAATGTTATTGATCGGGCGAATTCCCACGCGAGACAGATACGACTGAAGCCATATCGGGCTCGGCTGCACCGTGACATCAGCCAGTGCGACTGCAATAAACCGCGGCGTTAGTGCCGGTATATCATTTTTCACTTCAAACGGCAAAGTCTTACTAGACCTCTCAGTCACATCCTGCAGGGGCTTCAGATACCAGTCCGGCGAGGTGAACTTCTGCCTTAAAACACCAGCAATCTCTCGTGCTACGCCAAGCTGCCCAAAGCAATCCGGCCGGTGCGTAAACATCTTGTTTTCAATATCAATAATATAATCGTTTAGTTTATACACTTCAGCAAATGGCTGCCCGGGCTGCGTGTCTTGGTCGATCTCTAAGATGCCAGTGTGATCTTCGTTGATTGCCAACTCTTTACCGCTGGCGATCATGCCATTGCTCACCACGCCGCGCAGCTCACGCGCCTCGAGCGTAAACGGATCACTCGTATCATAGGTGCTTGGCACAATAGTTTTTGGCGGAATCCATGCTACCAACAAACCCTCTCGTACATTTGGCGCGCCACACACCACTTGCACATAGCCTTTTTCATTACGGTCAACATCAGCCACCACGCCGCCGTCATCAACCAAGCAAACACTCAGCTTATCTGCACCAGGGTGCTTTTCGCACGATACCACCTTTGCAACCACTACGCCTTGGTACTTGGCGCCAACATCAACCACTTCCTCCACCGCACCGATCTGTGCGCCGATCTTCGTGACTAGCTCATCAATCGGTGGAAGCTCAAAATCTATATATTCTTTAATCCAGTTAACGCTTATTTTCATGTCTTTGCTTCCTTTTGCATACTATCAATATCACTCCAGGACTCCTGTATATAAGTGTCTACTTCGTCAATTACTTTATTGAGTTGGAGCATAAAATCCGGATCTGCTTTTATTACTTTTTGGTTTATCAAGAATCGGTAGGCATTTTTTACTGCGAATAATCCACGTCGAGCTAGTCCCATTGAATATTCTACGTCTTTCGGGCTTATTGCGCCCACTGCTTCAGCAAGATCAGACGTTACATCAAAAGCCCGAGAGTATAGCCTATGCTGCATACTTAATTTTTCATCTTCGGGGAGCTGGTCAACAAGCACATAAATATAAGAGGCGATCTTTTGCGATTCGATCCAGAGTTTATTATCTTCTAATTTTTGCAACTTTCTATGTACACTCATACAAATTGCCTCAAAAATTCTAATTTGCCGCTCTGGAAATGCCGGAAATCTTCAATACCGTTTTTAAGCATCACCATACGTTCCACGCCCTGACCCCACGCAAAGCCAGTATAAACTTCTGGGTCAATGCCAGCCATTTTTAAAACATTCGGGTGGATCATGCCGCAGCCTAAAAGTTCAAGCCATTTTTGCTCCTCGGAATCATCTTTACGCAGTACTGCCGGGCGCTCTACAGCCAGCTCAAAACTTGGCTCGGTAAACGGAAAGTAAAAAGGCTGCATCTTTACCGCCAACTTCTCACCAAAATATTCATTCAGATACGTTTTAAGTGTCGCGATCAGCATGCCAGCATGCACACCCTTATCTACATAAATCCCTTCAACCTGATGGAACGTATGTTCATGCGTGGCATCTAAATCTTCGTTACGAAACACGCGATCTGGAATAATTACCGCAATCGGTTCGCCTTTCTCAAGCTTTTCTTTATGCGCCTTTAAGACGCGATTCTGCATCGTACTGGTATGTGCTGGCGCCACCAGTGGATTATCGTTCTTGTCTTTCTGCAGCGTCATAAAGGTGTCGTAATCATCACGTGCCGGATGCCCCTGTGGAAAGTTAAGCGCCGTAAACATATTGTATTCGTTATCAATCTCGCGCGATTCAACTGCCTCAAAACCCATACGGTAAAAAATATCAGTAATACGTTCGATTTCGGCAGCCAAAGGGTGCTTGCTACCATGTTCGGTGGGCAATAATGCTGGACGCTCGCCAGCAGATATATTGACGTCAAACGGCGCAGTTACATCAATTGCTGGCAAAGCCTCGGCTTGCTCTTGGTGCTCATCTGCCATCTTTTGTAAAGACTGTTTCAGGCTATTTATTTCCTGTCCAAAGCTCGCGCGCTGATCAGCAGGCAATGTTGGAATTTCGGCATAGAGTGCTTTTAGCTCAACTGCTTTTAAGATGTCTGCTTTATGTTCAAGCTCAGCGAATCTCTGCGTCAAAGTCTCTGCAACTTCAGCAATTTTTGAATTGTTATAGCTCATATTATATGTAGTATATCAGAGGTCGGATAGTCTCTGTATGATTTTCTCAAATTCGCAGGCACACCTCAGTTGTGGTAGATTAGAGGTATGGCAAATTTTAGTTTTGACGTCGTAAGTGAATACGATAAAGCAGAGATGAATAACGTTTTCGACCAGGTTCAGCGTGAAATTGCGTCGCGGTACGATTTTAAGGGTACGCCAGCAGGCATCGAGTGGCTCAACAGCGATAAAACCGGCCTGATAGTTACCGGCAACGGCGAATGGCAAGTTGATGCGATCTTAGATATTGTCCGGAAAAAACTCGCCGCCCGCGGACAAAGCCAAAAGGTGCTAGATACATCGAAAGAACCGACAGAAAATAATCTAAAAATGGCCAAAGACGTACCATTTAGACAAGGGCTCGATCAAGAAAAAGCCAAGAAAATCACCAAACTTATCCGCGAGGACTTCCCAAAAGTTAAAACTCAAATCCAAGGTGATGCGGTTCGCGTAACCAGCTCAAGTAAAAACGATCTACAAACTGTTATCCAATTATTAAAACAGCAAGATTTCGACTTCCCGTTACACTTTACTAATTACCGCTAGATTCAATTTGTACTAAAAATCGTCTTACCTGAGAAGATTTAGTAAATACATACACATTTTTTGTATTTTGATATGTGTGTGCGAGCTCGCGTAGCCTTTGACTGTTATATGTACATAACCATTTGATGTATTCATAATTAATACGTTCAATATTACCTTCTGCCATATCAGGCCGTGTTGTTCCTCGGTATTTCCACACTCTTATGAAAAATCTCGGAACAATTACCCTCCTTGGGAAATCTAAAACAATAATTGTATCTGCAGCATCAGCCCTCATCTCGTATGTATTACCAAAATCACCCTCGATGATCCAAGAATCTTTTTTAATTAAATCTATGCATCTTTGTCGAAATTTCTCTTTGTCTTCTGCTTGCCAATTTGCATGTTCACGCCAAAAATATTTATCAAGATGATATACAGGAAGTTCAAGTTTACTACCAAGCTTTACGGCAAGTGTCGATTTTCCAGCGTTACCTGGACCAATGATCATTATTCTTTGCACTCTACTAATTTAGCATGGATAAGGTACGTATACATTACCTGGAGAGCTACTTTACTAATTACCGT
>CAYTIU010000011.1:17337-20296 GCA_964438085.1 uncultured Candidatus Saccharibacteria bacterium
CCGTTAATGGTTATACTGTAATTTATGGAAACAACCGAGGGTACTCAAGCTGAAGAAGCGCCAGTAAAAACACACACATTAGACCAATCAGAAAACCTTGCAGATGCCGCTCAAGACTTATTAGAGCAAAACGATCGCGGCTATTACACTATGCCGGCTGCAAACCTCTATCCACACCAGTGGCTCTGGGATAGCTGCTTTATTGCGATTGGCATTATGCATTATGATATCGACCGCGCACAGCAAGAAATACTCAGTATCTTGCAAGGCCAGTGGACAAACGGTATGGTGCCGCACATGATCTTTAATAGCGAACCAAAATACAAACGCGACCGCGACGCCTGGCGCAGCTGGACTAACCCGCATTCTCCGGATAATGTCGCTACAAGCGGCATTACCCAGCCACCGGTACTCGCAGAAGCTATCCAGCGGATTGGCAAGCATATGCCTGTCAGCGAGCGGCGTGCCTGGTATCGCTTGGTGTGGCCATCGCTTCTTGCGTACCACGAGTGGCTGTATGATGAACGCGACCCGCATAACGAGGGTTTAACGCTCCAAATTCACCCATGGGAAACAGGGCTAGACAATACTCCGCCCTGGATGCACGAGTTACATGAGCATATTCTTCCTTGGTGGGTGCGCGGCTTGCAGGCTACAAAACTTGACGGATTAGCAAGATTTATCCGCAGGGATACGCGGTTTGTGCCCGCCGATCAAAGATTTGATAACGTCGAAGCCATGACACTTTTTAGCGTTCAACGGCGCTTACGGCGAAAAGCATACGCATCAAATAAAGTATTAAATCATTCATTATTCACCATTGAGGACTTATCTTTTAATTGTATTCTTATACGTGCCAACAAAATCCTACAAGAAATCGGTAAAAGTATCCGTGCTGACATACCCGAGGAGTTGCTTGATCGATTCAAAAAGAGCGAATCTGCTCTTGAAAAGCTGTGGGATCCATATGCCCAAGAATATTTTTCCCGGGATTTTATTACGCACAAACTCTTAAAACACCCTACTATCGCAAGCCTTATGCCACTTTACGCTGGCTCTATTTCAAAAGAGCGCGCCGATGGACTGGTAAAGAAGCTTGAGAACGAACGTATGTTCGGGTCGTCTTATCCGGCGCCATCGGTACCAGTATCATCACCTGACTTTGATGCAAACCGCTACTGGCAAGGCCCGTCTTGGGTTAACATGAACTGGCTACTCATTGATGGGCTAACGCGATACGGATACAAAGACCATGCCCACGCCCTACGCGAAAGCACGCTTGAGATGGTTGCTCAAGGAGGCTTTTATGAGTATTTCAACCCACTCACCGGCGACCCGCTCGGCGTGCCTAACTTCAGCTGGACAGCAGCGCTCACTCTCGATTTACTGCATAAAAAGTAATCTAACGTTTAGTCTTCAACTTGTGGCTTATCAATCAAAAGCGGCTCTACCCCGGGTGATTTTTCTGCAATCCGTACAATGTCTTTATCGACCTTCTTGAGCTCTTTATGTGCATTATTAAAGTGATTTACTGTTGTACCGAGCGACCCGCCCAGTTTTTGCATCAGCACCTCATACGTATTGATATGCCGGCCAAGTTCACCAACCCGCAGCTGTATCTCTTTCGCTTGTTCTTCAATCTGCAACCCTCGTAAGCCTTGCAATACAGTTTGCAGATATGCCATAAACGTCGTGGGGCTCACAATAATCACATTCTTGTCACGAAACGCATATTCAATCAAATCACGTGCACTGGTGTTGGTCATGCCTACTTTATTAACGAGCAGATCATAATAAATTGCCTCGCTGGGAATAAACATAAAAGCATAATCCATGGTCTTTTCTTTTGGGCGGATATATTTTGCTGTTTCATCAATCCGCTTCTTTAAATCATCTTTGAACAATTTCGCTAATGCCTCACGCCGTATTTTATCCGGTTCTTCAACTAGCCTATTGTAGTTTTCGAGACTGAATTTACTATCGATTGGCAATAATTTACCTTTTTCAAGTGTAATAACTGCATCTACAATTTCACCATCTTTAAATTTGTGCTGCATTGTAAAGCGTTCTGGCGGCAAAACATTCTCGAGCACTTGACTTAAATAATATTCGCCCAATACGCCTCTCTGTTTTGGATTTTGTAATACATTTTGCAATGTTTTAAGCTCACTCGCCACGTCAACTACTCGCTTATTAGTGTCATCAAGCTTTGTCAGACGCTCTGTAACTTCGCTGATGAGCTTGCTGCTTGAGCTAAACTGCTTTGTGATAGATTCGCGCATCATCTCTTGGTTTTTATCCATACGATCAGTAATCTGAGTATTTATATGATCTTTGAGCTTTGTAATATCATCACTCAAATTTGTAAGATCTTGTTTTAAGAGCAATGCCGTCTGGGTATCTTCTGCTGGCTTTTGCTGGCGCAATACAAGCACCGCCAATGCCACACATACCACTACCAGCCCAATAACCACATATATCATATACCTAATTATACCAGTTATAAGAAGTATTTTGGTACAATAAGCCTATGGTTATCTTTGCACAAACAGAAAGTGCCCTCGATAAAGTGAGCAGTGACCTTGAGGTAATCGTGGGGCGTATTTTTAACATGGAATCTATCATCTTACTGGTAAGTTTAGTGCTTGGCGCCTTTCTGCTAGGCCGCTTACTGGCAGTCCTTTTTCGAGGTTTTAATCGGTTCCTCAGCCGCCAAGCTAATAAATCGTCACACTTACCTACTGTTGAGCGATATAGGCGCGCAGAGACAATAATCGTGATATCTATTGCTCTTATTCGTACGGCTTTGGTGGCATTTGCAATATATCTTTGGTGGATTATCGAACACCCTAACCAGCAACCTACCGCCATTATTGGAGCGAGTGCTATTTTTGCAGTTATCGCCGGTGGTATTTTTGGCCCGGTGCTGCGCGACCTTGCAAACGGTAGCATGATGATG
>CAYTIU010000011.1:20306-22444 GCA_964438085.1 uncultured Candidatus Saccharibacteria bacterium
TGGTTTGGTGTAGGCGATCATATTAAGGTAGAGCCTTTTTCTGATATTCAAGGTGTGGTTGAGCGGGTGACACTTCGATCTACCCGTATAAAAGGTATGAATGGAGAAACAATTTGGCTTAATAACCAAAATATCCAAGGTGTACGTGTCACCACAAAAGGATTACGAACTGTGGCTGTTGAGTTGTTTGTATCTGATGAGCGAGTGGGCGAACGGCTTGTAGACGAGGCAAGCCTTCGGATTCCGCACGGTCCGCTGATGGTTGTCAAGCCTTTAAGTGTCATGTCAATCAATGAAGTTGGGCACGAAGGACATAACATATGGCATATCACCGCAATTGCCCAAACTGCTCCTGGGCGCGAATGGCTCATTAAAAAATATACCCTAGAGGTGCTGCAAAACCTAGATAACAGCCGTAAAAACCCGGTACTTATGAGCGAGCCAATTGCACGAGATGCAGACAGCGCTGCCGAACAGAAATTCGCCCAAGCCATAAAGAATGCCCGGAAAACAGCAAACCGTAAAAGCCTTACAGCTCAGATCCACACAGCAGCACAAACACGTAAAGCAGCCATGAAAGAGCGTAAGCAACAGAAAAAGATAAAAAAGATTATGTAAAACTAGTGATGGCTATGTTCATGCACAGATTCATGCGTCTGTTGATGCATGTGCGTATCGTCGTGCTCAATAAGCCTATGTGCAACTGAAATTGAACCAGCCACTACCAATAAGCCAACAACGAGTAGTATTGCCTGGCTATCAAGTATCCTTTTGTGGTCAGTATCCTCATGAAGCAGCGGTATGATATCACTGAGCGCAATATACAAAAGAAAACCTGCGCTTAAGCCAAGCAGGAAGCCTATTGGCAGCTTGTCCGCATCACCAAGCAAATAGGTACCGATAGCTGCGACCACTGTTGCCAAGGCACTTAGAACATTGATGATTAAAACATTCTTCCGCGACACGCCTTTTTTAAGCAATAAGCCAAAATCCCCAATTTCTTGTGGTATTTCATGTGCCGCTACTGCGATTGTAGTCACAATCCCTGTTGGAATACTAATCAAGAAAGCAGCGGCAATAACCACGCCATCAAGCGCATTATGAATTGTGTCTCCCACAACTATAAGCGGTACTGCCGGGTCAGATTCCTCATGCTGGTGATGGTGATGAAACCACCGTAAAAATCTCTCTGCAAAAAAGAAAGAGACAATGCCTACAAGTGTTGCGATGAGTACCGTATCGGTATTAGACTGCTCAAACCCTTCTTTTAGTAGATCGAGAAATACTGCAGCCAATAGTGCACCTGCTGCAAACGGCGTCGCATAATACGCAAATCGATGCGCCAAGTCTTTCCGGCCAAGCAGCAATATAGCACCTGTTAGTGAAACTACGCCGCCTAAAATTGAAAACAGTATTACATAGGTGAAAGTTGTCATAAATATATAAATAATTATATGCTTATACCGGTAGGTATTGCAATTTTGTCGCAATTTGATATATTTTTGAGATGATGACTACGAAAGAATTACTACACCGAAAACTAAAAGAGCACGGCTATAGTGCTACTGCAACTCGGTTGGCTGTATTTAAGGCTTTTGAGAGTACTCACCCGTTATCTATGGGGGAATTGGCTCAAAAACTCAAGAGTTCTGTAAACCGGGCAAGTATTTATAGAACTGTGGATCTCTATGAAAAGCTAGGTATTGTGCAACGCCTCAATATTGGTTGGAAATATAAACTAGAGTTATCGAACGAATTTCAAGACCACCACCATCACCTTATATGTATGAAGTGCGGGCTTATTACATCTTTCCAAGAACCGGCAAATCTTAACTATATGCTCGAGACAATCGCACAGCATGACAATTTTTTGCTTCAAAATCATCAATTGGAGCTACAGGGACTCTGTAAAAACTGTCGAAAATCATAGACCCCGGCAGCTCTCCGGGCCAGGGTCTTTGGAGCATCTCACTCCTAATGCTTATTATATCTTAATTTTTTATAAAATCTGTGATATTCACCACATACAAGCAGCATATTCTATGCTAGCTTAAGCTTTTTACGCCACGCCAGCGGCAGCATACGGATTGCACAAACTACACCGAGTCCGACAGCAAAGCCACTCACAATATCAAGCG
>CAYTIU010000012.1:0-962 GCA_964438085.1 uncultured Candidatus Saccharibacteria bacterium
CCGGCGGACTCCAGCGCATAGTCGGCAGGCGCAGCAGCGGATCGTGGGCGACTCAAGCATGGCTTATTAGTAAAGAAGACGCCCATATGGACGATGACGAATTAGTTGCAGATAGTAAAAGCGCTAAAGACCTCCTAAAGCAGCTCGGCAGCAAGCCTGTACACAAAAAAGGCGATATCTTTAGCGCTAAAGATCGGCGCAATGTTCCTGAAAAAGAAAAGCCGACCGCCGCCCAGAAAAAGGCTCAGAGTGAAAATATTAAAAAAGCGCAAGCGGCACGGCGCAGGCAAGCATGAGATAATACATATCATTAAGCAAGGAGGATTCTATGAGTAAGCAAGTTTTCATTAACTTACCGGTGAGCGACCTAGATCGGTCAACAGCTTTCTATGAGGCGCTCGGGTTTACCAAAAACGCGATGTTTTCAGACGAAAACGCCAGCAGCATGCAATGGTCAGATGAAATTGTAGTCATGCTACTAAAACGTGATTTTTATAAATCATTCTTAAGAGATAAAGAAATAGCCGATACACAGCGCACTAACAGCGTGTTATTGGCTTTATCCCTGGACTCCAAGGGAGCAGTACAGCAGTTTGCTGATACCGCCAAAGCGCATGGTGGTGATTATTACAAAGCCGGCCCACAGATGCCTGAGGATATGATGGTTGGATATGAAGTAACTGATCCGGACGGCAATATCTGGGAACCAGTGTGGATGAACGCAAACTTTGATCCCCAAGAAAGTTAGATTGACATATATCACAAAAGGTGATGATATTTATCACATCTTAAGAAAAATGGGGCGGTTTACATAATTTCCTTGTTATAATTTGCCCATGATACGGATGTGGCACACGATACTTGATATGAAAAAATATGATAAAGCTTGGCATGAGCAAGATATCGCAGATGAATTAAGTGAGTATCACGAAGAAACACACTTACTTAAAAAATGGAGCGAG
>CAYTIU010000012.1:972-11958 GCA_964438085.1 uncultured Candidatus Saccharibacteria bacterium
GAGCTCAGCGACGTTTCATACACATACAGTCGCGCAAAATGGAGCGGTCATACTATTGAGTTTCCATTTTCAAAACTACACCTCATAATTGGAACTGCTTATATGATTCCTAAGTATACTGGCCGATGGTTGTTTTTTAAAAGAGCTGGCAAAAGAGCTGGTTCAAAAAAACCTATTCACGAAGTACGCAACCCAAGAAAAACCCATAAACTTCACACAATTGCCGAAAACTACGGTCTGGATACTAAGGTGTTCCAACATGTTTGCGAAAAACAGCTCAAACGCTGGATACTTTTACCTTAGTTGACCTGTATACTAAACGTATGAAATATATTGCACTACTTCGAGGGATCAACGTTGGCGGGAATAACAAGATCGCAATGGCTGAATTAAGGCGCTGTTTTGAAGACGCAGGACTCACTAATGTATCAACATATATAAATTCTGGAAACGTTATATTCGAGACCGATGAATCTGATAAAGCAAAGCTGGTTCATATCTGTGAGCAAGCGATTGAAAAGCAATTTGGCTTTCGTATTATATGTGCTGTTATCCGTGCTGAAGAACTACGGGCTGCACTGGCGCATGCACCAAATTGGTGGGGTGAAGATAATACGGCAAGGCACAATGCAATTTTCGTGATTGCGCCCAAAACTACCCAAGAAATTATTGAGGACATTGGCACTGCAAAACCCGAGTATGAAAGTGTAGCCGCGTACGAGCCAATTATCTTTTGGTCGGCGCCAGTGCAAACATTCAGTCGCACGAGATACAGTAAAATTGTCGGTACAAAAGCATACAAATCTATAACTATCCGCAACCTCAATACCACCAAAAAGCTTCTGGAGCTTTCAGCGTAATAATCTGGGTAAAATAACAGTACTTAGCACTCTACGAAACAAATACCCTAAATCACATTTTGTGCTTGAGCTAATTTAGCGCAATAAAATAGTTAATGTGTAACATGATATTATAATAAGTCCATGAAGATACAATCGCACAAGAATAATAAATTATGTCCATTTTGTATAGAGAATAACCTTTTGCGAGTTCATATACTTTACGAAAATGACCTTTGGTATATAACAGATATGGAAGAGGGTAGTATTAATAACGCCGTTATGGCAATTACAAAACGTCACATTGAAACCCCGTTTGAAATCAACAAAAAAGAATGGAACCAATTAAAAACGCTGCTTGACCTCATGAAAGGATTTATTGACTCAAAAGAAACTCCGCAAGGATATAATCTTGGCTGGAATGTGTATAAAACTGGCGGGCAAAATGTGATGCATGCCCACCTGCATTTATTGGCACGTTATGATGACGAACCACTTGCGAATAAAGGCATTCGTTTTGCGTTTAAGCAACCCAGTAATAAGCGAACTGTATAGGATATCTTACATATAATTTTGAGTATTTCCTGTTATTATACATAGCTGTAATCAATGTAAACGGGGGAATAGTATGCAGCAAAAAATTACGCCGAATCTATGGTTTAACAAAAACGCAAGGGAAGCGGTGGAGTTTTATGTAGCCACATTTGCTGCTTTCCCGGACAGTGAAATACTTTCTACAGAATACTACCCGAACAGTGCCAAAGAAGGTCTAGCTGACTTTCAGCTGGATATGGCAGGCAAGGAACTCACGGTAAACTTCCGGCTTGGAAATCTACAGCTTACCGCCATAAATGCTGGCCCGGAGTTTGCATTTAATCCTTCGATTTCATTTATGCTTAACTTTGATCCATCGCAAGATGACCATGCGCTCGAAAATCTCAATGTCCTCTGGGAAAAGCTTGTCGATGGCGGTGAGGCACTCATGCCGCTTGATACATACCCGTTCAGCAAAAGATACGGCTGGGTTAAAGATCGCTATGGCTTGACCTGGCAACTCATACTGACTGATCCGGAGGGTGAGCCGCGGCCATTTATTATTCCGTCACTCATGTTTTCCCAAGATAATACCAACCGGGCTGAAACAGCCATCGAATTTTATACATCGGTGTTCAAAGACTCACAGCAAGGTATGTTCTCCCGTTACACCGAAGATACTGGTCCAGCCAAGACAGGGTCAGTTGCATTTGCTGATTTCACGCTTGCAGGACAGTGGTTTGCAGCCATGGATTCAGGAGCGGAGCAAGACTTTACGTTTAACGAAGCAGTGTCGCTTTCTGTAATATGCAAAGACCAGGACGAGATTGATTATTTCTGGGAAAGGCTTTCTACCGTACCCGCGTCCGAGCAATGTGGCTGGTGCAAAGACCAGTTTGGCGTCAGTTGGCAAATCGTACCAGAAAATATGGGAGAGCTTATGGAAAAGCCTAACGCCTACGCCAACGTGATGCAAATGAAAAAAATCGTCATTGCAGACTTTTAAAAACCTTTAAACCTTAAAGCAGCGTAGACCAGTAATACCAAAAATGGTGCAGCAGTATGCCAAATATAACGAGATACCAGACAATAAGCACGTCAGCATGATGCTTTTGAATGAAAGTAGACAGCCACGCTACAGGTAACCGTAGATATCGTTCACGCACATTATATACCGTGATGTACCAAAATGTAGGTATGGTTATCATCCAGGTGACGAAGCACCATGGACAGATAGCGTTAATCCTATATACGCCCTGAAAGAATAGATAGTGCATAAAAATTACGCCCAGTGTTGCCATAATTTGTGCGCCCAGCCAGATACTTTTTTTAAACTTTGCGCCGCTTATAAGTAAAATACCGAACGTCAGCAGCATAGAAAAAGCCATTAAGCCAAAGATGGTGTTCGGTACACCAAACAGGCTAGCTTGCTCGGTGCTCATGACCGAGCCGCAACTTAAAATAGGGTTTATATTGCAGCCAGGGTCGTAACTACTGTCACGAAGTACCTGTATTTTGTCGTACGTCAAAATGAACGAGGCAGCAATGCCAATCAGCCCGGTAATTGTAAGCAGGTATGGTAATACTTTTGCTAGCGTAAAGCGAGACTGCGTCGGTTTCTTGTGGTTTTTTTGCGCCATATCTTTTAGTTATTTGCTTTTGCGCTGGAAGATAGCAGCTAAAGCCAGCATAATAATAACGCCGGCAAACGCTATATAGGCAGCAATCCCAGCAATGTTACCAATCGTGCCAAACCCGTAACCGCTTGTTAGTAACATGCCCCTGAGCGTTTCGCCCTGGAATAAAGTTTCTTTTTGCTTTTGCAGGTCTTGGTTTGTTGGGTCTTTCATAGCCAGGGCACTAACTTCTGCATACACTTTGCCGTCAGCCACGTTTTCTAAATGCCGGCCGATATAGCCATTAGCATAGGCTTTGGCTTTCTCTGGAGTGTCAACAAGCTGCCCGGCGTACTGCTGCAAATCAGGGTACTCCTGAGGGTCAAGCGCTGGACTGCCTTTTTCAGGAAAATATATCTTCTGGGCTGATAGCTCTTTCTGCACCATATCACTGGTAAAGGTGTACGCCCAAAACGCTAGGGCACCGATAATACCAAACAGCATCGCCATAACAAGCGATACAATCATGTATGTTTTTTGTGGGTTTTTATTATGTGATTTTGAACGTGCCATCGTAATCCTTACATATCCTTGCTTATGGTTATTAGTTATATCATACCCTAGGTGCTACTATAAATATGTGACGATGATCAACTTTTAGCGACAAAAACAAGATATGAGCTTGCATAATGGACCAGCATATACAAGATAAATTACACGCATATTTTGATACGCAAAATACAAAAACATATAAGAAAGGTAGTGTCATAACGGCCGCTCACCAGGAGCCAGAGGGCATTTCATTCCTTGTCCGCGGCTTAGTAGAGCAATACGATATTACACCGGAAGGCAATAAATTAACGGTAAATGTTTTTAAGCCTCCGGCATTTTTTCCTATGTCATGGGCTATCAATAAAACGCCTAATGTATATTTTTTTACGGCTCTTACTGACGTTAAGCTCAAACAAGCTGATACAGATAAGACGGTCGCTTTCCTTAAAGATAATCCTGATGTTATGTTTGATCTGCTTAGCCGAGTATATAAAGGAACTGATGCACTGCTCAGGCGGCTCGTCATGAGCGCGCGTGGCGTGGCGGCCAACCGGCTTATGCTCGAATTGCTCCTTGAAGCATATCGATTCGGAGAGGAAACCGAAAAAGATATGTGGCTTGTAGAAATCAAGCAAAGTGTACTGGCTACGCGAAGTGGGCTGGCGCGTGAAACAGTGAGCCGTGAAATGCACAAACTTGTACGGGCAAAGCTAGTAACTCTAACCAAAAGAGGATTCATTGTACGCGCTAAGCACCTTGAGCAAAAAATAGACTTAGCGCCCTAATATAGGCTCCTGGCAGTATATTGCTATTTATGCCTGTGTCTATTATGCTTGTGGTAAACCTAAATAAGGAAGGAATGTATGAACAAAAAAGTACTCATTGGAGTCATTGTAGTAATCTTAATAGCTGCAGGCGGATGGTTCGCATATAGCAAGAGTAACGAAAAAGACGATGCACAGGCAAGGACAGACGCTAATACGGCTGAAAATAGCAACGACGACAGTATTTTTGACTCAAGCGCCAATACGCTCCGAGGATTACTTGGGTTTAAAAATGCTGTTTGTACCTATAGTGACCAAGAGGGTAGCGGCACAATTTATATTGCTAACGAAGATCGGATGCGCTACAACTTTACCAGCACCAACCCTGAACAGCCAAGCGGCAGCATGATTATGAGTGATGGTACCCAGTACATTTGGGAAGATGCAACTAAAGAAGGGTTCACAATGCGCTACAATCCGAATGACGCACGCGATGAAGCTGCAGGATCTAACGCAACAGACCAGAACGAAGAGTCAGTCGATCTTGACCAAGAATACAACTTTAGCTGTGAAAAATGGTCAGTTGACCAGTCAGTCTTCACACCGCCAAGCGATGTGACCTTTACTGACATGGAAGCGTTGTTGCAGCAGCAACAGCAGCTACAACAGTAAAAGCCACGCTTTTAAATGTCCTTAAAACAGCCGGCAACACGCCCGGCTGTTTTAATATCTGCAAGCATTTTTCTTGCAATAGCGTCCATTTTTTGCATTAATTAATCTGATATAGATAATACGGAGAGGTTATAGGGCTATGGAGGCAATACCAGCACACAACGATACAGAAAGATACAGTTACGATACATCTTTGGAACTCATTAAAGATACGAGCCAACATATTTACGGGCATGAACCATACAACGATACTCAACACGAAGTTGTGGCGATAAGGACTATTGAAAATCACTCCGATCATCTACAGTTCTCTGCAGCTGTGGATTATATTTCAACCAATGTTAAAGATAAAACTGATGCTTCTATTGCAAAATGGCGAGCTGCCCATGCCATAATAAAAACCTTTGAAGATCCAGGTGATATTCCTGCAGACGACGTGACTGTTCGTAATATAGAACGGACTTCAGCCGCAGTTTCAGTTGCAAAAGAGATTGTAGATATCTATGACGAACAGAGTGAGGAATACAGATTAGTACATGGCTTTGGCATTTTACGTGATTTATATAGAAGTCCTTATGCGCAACTCACTCCTGAATCCGCAGAACAAGGCGCTCAAACAATAGAAAGAGTTGTTGAGCATTTGAAAGATAGTGGATATCGAGCAATAAACTTTGGTTTTGACCGCCACAGAAACCTTATTGAATGTGTGCTATGGTTATCAGAAAACTTACCGGAGAAAACAAATATTGACACTGAGCCGCTTATAAAAAATGTCATTGAATACTGTGTGCTAGATGTTAAAACAGATGAAAATTATTTTGACAACAGCACACAATACCTTTTAGGCAAACTATTAACGGATCAATGCTCAGTAGCACAACAAGGTTAAAATTATAAAATCTTTAGATAATTATTAACAAAAAATGGCCGGTGTTATACCGGCCGTTTTTACACGCTGTACATACTACTACAGATCGACTTTTACGCCGCCTGAGAACGCGCTATCGTGCAATTGCGCCTGAGTGATTTTAGCATCGGCTGGTACGTCAAATACAAGCGTACCTTCTACGCTGTTACCTGGGTTAATTTGTGCAAGCCAAGCATCTTGGTTATTGCTGTGATAGAGTGTTGCGGTACTATCAGGCGAGAATTGCTGACCCTCTGTGTTGAGTAATTTTTGATCGCTCTCAGAGAAATATTGCTGCTCATTGCCAATATTCTTAACGCTCACCGCCATCAAACAAAATTGGCCTTGTGCAGTTTTACGCAAAGCATCGGTTTCTGGGCTCACCACTTCTTTATGCCCGCATTCAACGCTTTTTACAATAAACTCAAATTTGCCATCTCGTACCGGTTCACCAATTTTTGCATGTTGGGATGAGCTTTCCTGCGCAGTAGCTGCATTCGCCTGGCTGTCTCCGCCGCTTGCCTGATTATTATTTGTATCCGAACCGCCACCTGCTGCCGCAATAAGGCTGCCGAAGGCAATGAGAGCTATAATTACACTCAATACTTTATGTTTTTTGAACCAATTCATTTTATAAACCCCTTGTTTAAGTTATACCTGTAATCTTTATACCACGATTCATAAAAAATAAACAAGTAGTTTATGTAACTATCTGTTTATTATTTCTACGCTAGGTGTATGAGTAAAGCACACGAACAAAAACTGCTACGATCATTCGGGAAACGTCTCGCAGCAATACGAAAAAGCCGGGGCATGACGCAACAAGACCTAGCAGAGCAAATCAGTATGAGCGTTGTGGCAATAGCGTATATTGAAACAGGTAAACGCTGGGCACGAATTGGCACGCTTCATAAAATAGCCCGCGCCCTTAAAGTCGATATCAGCGACTTATTTAAAGGCCTATAAATTTGTTCCGTGGTACGATTGAAACATGAGAAAATTGGTTTCGTTATTGATTGTACCGGCGATGGCGCTGCTGGTAATCTTGTCTTTAGCGACGCCTGCCACAGCCGACGTTAACGATTTTCGTATTGTTTCATATGATATACGCTACGCACTCGGCAAAGATAATGAGAATCGATCAACCCTCAAAACAACTGAAACTATTACTGCTCATTTTATACATCCGAACCAAAATCACGGTATTGAACGCGCCATTCCTAAAGCGTATGATGGGCACGCAACCAACCTCAAAATTGGACGTGTAACTGATGAAAATAATCAAAGGCTTTCATATTCCACATACACCAGTGGTGATAACCTGGTAGTTCGTATCGGTGATCCAGACACGTATGTGCAGGGGCTTAAAACTTACACCATTACCTACACGCAACACGATGTGACCAGGTATTTTCCAGATACAAAGTCTGATGAATTTTACTGGGATACCAACGGCACTGATTGGAAAGTGCCAATTGACACACTGCACATCACGCTCACCGTAGAAGATGATTTAGACCAAAGCCTTACCGGTAACACTGCTTGCTACATTGGTAGCGAGGGTTCGAATAACCGCTGTGATCTCACGCAAGACAAAAATGTTTTTACAACGCAAGCTGATAACCTCCGACCCGGTGAAAATATTACGCTCGCCGTTGGCTTTAATGCACAAACGTTCACGAAATATCAAAAAACATTGTTTGAAAGGCTAACAGCAGCTTGGTTTTTAGTATTAATTGCGAGTATTATTATAAGCCCTATAATCCTCGTTGTTTTAGCGCTACGCTACAGCTCGTGGTCGTCACGCGGTAAAGAACTAGGTTCAATTGTTACTGAATTTATCCCACCCAAAGATACGAGCGTAACCACTTCGTCTCATGTGATCGGCATCGGCTCAAACCAGTTTGCTGCCCAGCTGCTCGATTTTGCGGTGCGGCATTACATCAAGATTATTGAAACAAAACCTAAATCATTCTGGAAACCCGCGGAATACGACATAGAAATTACCAAAGATATCACTAAGCTTTTGCCGGAAGAGCAGGAGATTTTAAGTGATATGTTCGGCAAAACCCCAGCCGTTGGTGAAAAATTAACACTTAAGTCACTTAAAAATAATCATCAATTTGGGCAGCGGCTTATTGATAACAATTCAAAACTCAAAAAACTTGTACGAAACACTTATGATATCCGGCATAAAAACACTGGTAACAGCGCCTGGTTTAAGAAAGCCGGTTTTATACTACTTGCGATTGCGGTTTTATGCTTGAATCCGCTATTGCTCGTGTGTGCGGTTACTGCTTTTTTGTTGGGATATTCACTGTGGCCGCTCACCGATAAAGGGCTCTCATTAAAAAAGTACCTGCTTGGGCTCAAGGAATATATTCGGGTAGCAGAAACAGATCGGCTGCAGATGCTCCAAAGCCCAGAAGGCGCACAAAAAGTAGGTAGTATTGATACCAACGACAACGCCGCCATGGTGCAGCTATACGAAAGAGTACTCCCGTACGCAGTGTTGTTTGGGCTCGAAAAAGACTGGAATAAACAACTTGGGCACTACTATCAAGAGCTTAATAGCTCACCGAGTTGGTACAGCAGCCACTCTGCATTTCATAGCGCACTATTTGCCAGCAGCATCAGTAATTTTACTTCGTCGGTTCATACCTATGGCGGCAGCGCTAGCTCCTCAACTGGCGGCTCTTCAGGCGGAGGATCCTCCGGAGGCGGAGGCGGGGGTGGCGGTGGTGGAGGCTGGTAGCCTGCTGCGCAGCCGATGTACTATACTAAAGATATGAAACAGTTTACCGACGACGCTTCTATCATACTTGTCCTAGAAAAGGGTGAGGAACTCGTGCAAACCCTAGGAAACTATGCCCGCGAACATACGCTACAAGGCGGCTGGATTAACGTTATCGGTGGAGCTTCTAAGGTAACGCTCGGGTTTTATGATCCTGTTAGTAAAGAATATTCGTGGGAAGAACTTACTGAACCGCTTGAAATTGTTGGGTTGCAGGGGAACCTCGCTTACGTAGATGGCGAACCGTTCTGGCATATCCACGGTGTATTTTCGCGACGTGATTTCACAACTATCGCTGGACACGTCAAAAGCTGCCTTATTGGGCTAACAGGGGAAGTATACCTTACACCGCATGCTCAAAAACTTGTACGCGTGTTTGACGAAGAAACTGGCCTAAAACTCCTCGCAGCAAGCAAAAAAGAGTACTAATTATCTCTCGCTTTTAGTACATATTTCGTGTCATGCTCCGGCATTATGTAAGTTTTCTTACAAAAAATTTTCAAAGCCAGATAAAAAACGTTGTAATTTTTATATTAAATATTTATGACGTGATATCTGGAATATATTTAAGAATTAAAAAACTGTGGATAAATATTTTACAACACTACATTATCAGGCGTACTATGTAGACCTAACTGATGAAGAAAGTGGAGCTTCGGAAGTTACGTGGGGTAATTTTCTAAATTAAGGAGGTAGTCTATGAGTTCACAACAAACTCTTAATATCAGCATAAACCAAGCCATCGTAGCTTTTGTAGCGTCTATGGCGATCGCGTGCGCATTTGTCGCCTATATTACTAATACAATCGTAAACGGTAAAGTAGATGCACTTACTACGCAACTCGCGGCACAACATAATCCAGCAACTGCTACAGCAGCGCCACAGACCAACGATGCTTCAGGGTTCATTGGATGTGTCGATCCTAATCCGAGCGTAACAACTCCAGGAAGCAACGGAGTAGTCACTGGTGTCACCGCTGGTTCAGGTGGTGGCAGTGGTAGCAACAGCATTACCAACGTTAAATACGCCAAACTTCTTCCAATGACAGCAAGCTATAACCAGTCAAATACTTCTAACACTACAAACACTTCAACCAACACCTACACAGATAATCGTTGGAGTGGGAACACACGTAACACAAGCCTTACAAATAATAAAACTATCAACAATAACCAAGCCTGGAATAACGGAAATACTATAAATTCTCACAACAGCAGCAGCTATACTTCAAATAAGACCACGAATAACAACCAAGCTTGGAATAACGGCAATACGTACACAAAGGTTACAAACAATAACCAAGCCTGGAATAACGGTAACACCTACACGAAAGACAGCTACAACAAGAGCGTCAGTACTACAGTTAACGACAACAGCGATAGCAGTAAGAACACTAACGTACATATTCACGATAATGGCAATACAAATAAGACACACGAGAAGCAAAAGCAACACAAAGACCGAAAACACGATCGTTAGTTAATAACGGTAGTATAAACAGACGTAGCTGCAATATTCCACACCAAAACCTGTCGAGCACCTTGGGTTGATAGATAAGCCATCTAACATCCAGGTAGCAAAACGGCCTTCTATAAAAGCGAAGGTCGTTTTGCGCGTTCTCTAGCTTTTTTATTTACAGCTTGCCTATAATGTATCGCCTCAGTACAACCGCATGATTTATATTTGGGTCTTTTGCGCCATACAGTAAAATAACCTTTGGATGTTTTTTGATCTCTTGCATGAAGTCCGGAAAAGCAGGGTTGTTAGTAAGTTCTAAAATGTATCGCGCAGAAAATCCCTGAAAACGCTCGGGTTTATGGTTAAACCACTTGCGTAGCTCCGTAGATGGCGTAATGTCTTTTGCCCAATAATCTATCTGGGCTTGCTCTCTGCCTATACCTCGCGGCCAAAGACGGTCAACCAACACACGATATCCCTGCCTACTAGTACTCGTTGTGTCATATATTCGCTGTACAGAAATATCCATGCTTCTATTATTTCATACTCGCGTAGGTGCGTCACAAAAATATTTATATCTGCACCTAAATGCTATACAATATAAAGTAATGAGTACACGATCAAGCAAAGCGCTTGAGATAATTGATCTTACCAAGCGCTATAAAACTGGTGTTGAGGCACTGAAAGGTGTCAACCTGACTGTTCAAGAGGGCGATTTTATTGGGCTGCTCGGGCCAAATGGTGCCGGTAAATCAACACTTATTCATAGCATTATGGGACTGGTTATGCCTACAAGTGGTTCGGCAAAGATTTTTGGACATGATGTCGTGCATGATTACCAGCAAGCGCG
>CAYTIU010000012.1:11968-13186 GCA_964438085.1 uncultured Candidatus Saccharibacteria bacterium
CTGGGCTTGCGCCGCAAGAACCAAATGTTGACTGGTTTCTCACTGTCGAAGAAACGCTCGATTTTCACGGCGGATACTACGGTATGCGCAAGGCCGAGCGCAAAGCGCGTATCAAAGAATTATTAGATATATTTTCGCTAACCGATAAGCGTGATTCACGCGCTATGATGCTCTCCGGCGGCATGAAGCGCCGCGCAATTTTAGCGCGAGCACTAATGCATAAACCAAAATTACTGATACTCGATGAACCAACCGCAGGTGTTGACGTGGAGCTACGGCTCGAACTTTGGCAATATATTAGCCGAATCAATAAAGAGGGAACAACTGTGCTCTTAACTACTCATTACATCGAGGAAGCAGAGCAGCTCTGCAACAAAATTGCGCTCATCAACGATGGGCAAATTATCCGTGAAGGTACTTCTGCACAATTGAAAAAGCAATTCAAAAAGAAAACGCTCGAAGATGTCTATTTATCTCTTATTAATAGAGAAGAGCTTACGCGTGGAGCAGCGAGGTAATACAATGGGCAAGAATTACCTAGGCTTTTATACAGTTCTCCGCCGCGAAACACAACGTTTTTGGTCTATTAAGCGCCAGACTATTTTCGGGCCAATTCTTGAAACATATCTCTATATCAGCGTGTTTGGCGCGGCACTTGGTAGCCGTATCGACTCGCTCGAAGGACATTCTTATGTTAATTTTATTATTCCCGGCCTGCTTCTCATGGCAATGGCAATGAACGCTTTCTCAAACAATGCATCATCATTACTCCAGCAGAAAATGCAGCGAGCTATTGACGACCAACTCTCGTCGCCAGTATCCAACACTGCGCTTTTATCAGCTTTCACGCTTGGCGGCTTGATCCGCGCCTCAATTATCACAGCGTTTACCTTTGTAACCGCGGCACTCTTAATTGATATTACTGTTGCGCATCCGATACTCTTTGTATCGAGCCTTTTAATTTGCGGCCTATTTTTTGCCTCGCTCGGTGTGTTGATCGGCCTACAATCCCAGGTCTTTGATAATCTTAGTTTCTACCAAACGTTCATTATCCAACCGCTTATATTCCTAGGAGGTATATTCTATTCGGTAAGCTTGCTGAGCGAGCCATTTCACACACTGACTCAATTCAACCCAATTTTCTACATGATCAACACCGTGCGGTACGGCATGCTCGGCAGCAGCGATGTAAACCCTGGGCTCGCGCTTCTTGTTATA
>CAYTIU010000012.1:13196-21408 GCA_964438085.1 uncultured Candidatus Saccharibacteria bacterium
TCGCAACCCTAGCACTTATTAGTTTCAACGCATATCTATTTAAGAGAGGGTATCGTTTGCGCCACTAGCGTACTCATGCCATATATCTTGTTTGCAAAAACTATCGTAATACTACACAATATTAGTTACTAAACAAGGAGACCCTACATGGCAAAAATTACTATTACGCGAGTAGGGGTGGGATCATTAGCAAAACTTGTTGGCGTATGGCAAGCAGTTATCGGCCTAATCGTCGGTATTATTGCCGCCGTTGCAGGAAGTGTGAGCGTTATCACCAACAACAATTACAGTACCGGCACTGATATTCTTGCAAGTATTGGTATTGTGATAGCAGCGATTGTTATATACCCGTTGATTATGTTTGTAGTTGGGTGGCTGCAAGGAGCAATTATTGGTATTATATTTAATTTCATTATTTCTGGCTCTGGCGGGCTAGAGATTGATACGCTTGAAACTAAGAAGTAACACATAACCGTAGCATTACATGTAGTACGCTTATGTGTTAGTTATAATTTCTCTTAATCTTCACCTGGAACCACCGCACAATATCTTGCCTCCACTCAAATATTCCATAACTCAGCGCCAATAGTACGCCAGCAGTAGCTACCCACCAACCAGTCTTCGTAGCTTTGCTAGTACTATTATTATCGGTAACAGACGCGATATCTTTACCTTTCAGAACCGCTTTACGGCATCTATTTGTTTCGGGATTGCGCTCCTGACCCGGCTTGCATGGCGTAAGTCCGCTTTTTGCAGATGCAATATTCTTGCATCTATTAGTCTCTGGGTTACGATACTTTCCAGGTCCACATGCTTGCAATAAACTCTTTACGCTTGTGGCTGAGCGGCAACGATTTGTCTCCGGATTGCGCATCTGTCCGGGCTTGCAGGGTACAAGAGATGTACCAGCAGAAGCAATAGTACGGCATCTATTTGTTGCAGGATTACGCTCTTTGCCAGGGCCGCAATCAGCAAGTTTAGATACAACAGGCGCACTTACTTCTGGTATAGGCGTATCCCCTATATTTGGAACCCCAGGTCGTGGCACCATCCACTGCCAGCTGTTTTCGTTTTCAGCACCATACTCTTGTAGCGCCCAAGACATACCCTTATACCTAGTAGGACTTGCGTCAGGATATGCTGTAACGCTCTGGTCATATGTCACAACACCGTAGCTATCTTCGAGCCATACGAATCCACCCGTGTTTGTAATAGATAGCTTTTCGCCATTATCTTTCGTCTGTACCATGTAATATGCGCCAGGCAATATATCACCCGAAAGTGTTACTGTATTTGTCGCACTACTTTTTATCCCACCACTATCTGTGCGTAGCCTGTATACACTCATATCAATCGTATGGCCTGTTGGATTATATAATTTTATATAATCCCCACACTCTGCCGAAATGTCTAACGGGCTACAGTCGCGAGCATTTGGTAGTATTTCAAGAATTTGTAACCCTGTCGAAGCAGGTGGTACGTACAGCATATCAGCATAGCCAGAAAATATTGTACTTTTTGGCTCAGTATAGTCTGTTAGAAAATCGTGGCTTATTTTAAGGGTTGCAGCCGTTCTTTTGCGATGCTGTACCCAACCATCTTGTAAAATAGCCATACTTGGAGCAATAGTATATTCAAGGATATTATTATGTTTAAGAGAAATTTCTGAAGCTACTGGGCTGGGTATACCTGTAGAGAGCGTGTAATAGTTCACTGCTTGATTATCGCCGCTATAATCACTTGCTCTTTGTAGCATAAGGTACTGCTTGGGCAATAACCAGCCAGCAGGAAACATAATGACAGATTCTTCGCCCGGAATTGTTTGGTTATGTGCATCACGCAGTAAAACCTCCAGGCTCCAACCAGCCATATTAACTGGTTGTGTACTTTGGTTATATACTTCAAAAAAGTCTGGCGCGCCGCCACTAAAAGCTGTCACTACAAGCGCCGGCTGCAAAGACACAGCTTCTGCCGGCTTATCTGTAATATCTGGCAGTGCTGCAAATACAGATCCAGCCCACAACATAGCCCACATGAAAGGTAATAAAATAAAGGAAGTCAGTCTTTTCGGCATATACGGATACTCTGATTACGTTGGTATAACTACTAGTATGCCAAACAAATATTAACTTGCTATTAAATTACATAAAATCACACGACAATATTATCTTTACCAAAGTTATGCCGCGTTTTGCGCCACATAAAGATACATGCAATAACCATACCTATATACCCTACAACAAGTGCAGCTATGCCAAATTCTAACGCTCCTGCTGCGCCCGGAATACGTGCAATGTAATACACCGCACCTGTCATATATTCAAGCACCCACGCTGCAGGCAAGCCTGTGAGTGGAGCAATCTGAGGCAAACAAATCGCAATAATACCGGCAGCAAACGTTGCGAGCATCGCAAGCGGTACAAACGGCAAAATCAATACATTAGCAAGCAAGGCGTAGGGCGAATACTGTCCAAAAATAAATGCGATGAGAGGCAAGGTTGCGAGCTGGGCGGACATTGTCTCAAATACAATGCCAGTTACTGCATTAAGTTGTATATCTTTGCCAAAAAAATAATGTTTTAACAGAGGGGAAAGAACCATAATACCCGCGAACGAAAGCATAGATAAATACCACCCCACATCTCCCCAAATAAAGAACGGATTTATATAACTAGTTACCGCACCAACCAATCCAAGCAATACTAATGGTTGCACTGTTCGCCCAAAATACCATGCCGCTAAACTCAGCCCCGTAACAAACGCCGCGCGCGACATTGATGGGCTCGCGCCAGTCATCATGACAAATAGCCCGACCATGCTAACCGCAGCACTGCACGCAGCATATTTTGAAAATCGTGCAAACAACCGCCGTGTAAATCGCACCAAAATTGTTAAATTATATCCACTAGCTACGACCACATGCGTTAGTCCCAAAAGCTGCAAACGCGCGTCTAAATCTTCAGGCAAAGTACTTCTTTGTCCAACTAAATATCCAATGCCAAGGCTTGCCTCTGGTTCTTGGATAGCTATACGTATTTTTGTAGCAAACCAATCACGTATATCTCTCCCGGGGTCATCATAGCTGGAACGATGGACATCTATAAATACCGCCCGGTGCATAGTGGCTGGTAAATTACCAAAGCCCTCTTTGAGTACCCCACGAAACACCACCGTGTCACTCCGTTTTATAGTTGTTTTTGTCTTTGTTTGGAGCCACACTTTTCCTGGTAGTTTTTGTCCGTCAACCAAAATATCTTTTAGCTGCAAGCGCTGTTCTCCAGCTGCGGACATGGCAATATCTTCACTCACAACTCCTTGCACTATCACATCTGTCTTGTAATATTGCTCGTATCCTACAAGCTGGCCATGGATTATGCTACCACGCAAAAACCCGCCCATGCAGCCAATAATAAGCACACAGATCACTGCAAAAACTGTACGTGTACAAAAAATAGTTACGAGTCCTATACCACTGGCAGCCATCAAAATGACACGATACTGCATAAAAAAGGGAAGTTCGACGACTGCACTCACGGCAATACCACACATCACACCAAACGTAAGCCACATAATGAGCCAAGAACTATGAAAACGCCGTTTATATCTGAAATTCACTGTAGGACTATAGGTTTGGTAATTACTGTATTGACGGTAACATCTGGCCAGGGCAAGATGCTAAAACATCAACCATAGTATCACGCTCAGCTGCAGTTATCCAAAGGTTGTATTTTTGCTTTACTGCAATTTGGCGCGCAACATACTGACATCGGTACGCCTTATTAGGCGGTAACCATGATGCTGCGTCGCTATCGCTTTTTTGGGCATTAGCCGGTCCGTCAACCGCCAGCAAATTTAGCGGATCATTAGCCAGCTCTGCTCGCCGCGCCACGTCAAGTGTTTGGGCACCTTTCTGCCACGCATCCGAAAGCGCAACAACATGGTCTATTTGTACAAGCCGGCTTGTGCTAGCCCCACGTTTAAAAGTAATTTCTTTGTCTGTATATGGATCGCCCAACGTTCCGCTCTCAACAGTACACTGGTCTTTATCGTTAAGCTGCACATGTTTTAGGTCCCGCTGCAAAATATAATTACGCATATCACAGGCATCAACAGCTGCCCAGCCAGCTCCGAACTGCTCGCGAGCATATCCGGTTTTAGGAGCACGCCCTTTTGTTGGTAATTCTGCCAACGCCTTTTCAGCTGAGCCATCTGTATCAGACAACACCACTGGCGCTGTAGTGGTATCAGTATTAGCCTCCTGGACTTGAAAGTATTCTTGAACCCCCGTTGCTAAACCTAGCACTAAAAGCGTTGCAGCACTGATAAGTACTGTGATAAGACGTCGTTTTCTTTCAAGCATATATGTTTTATTGTACTGCATATGTATAGCGATTAAATATTGCCATATACAATAAGTTGCACCAAGCGAGCTTAAGGTGTTACGCTATAGTATAGTAACGAGTTTTGAAAATAAGCAAATAAACTTTTGAGTATGAAAATCCAGATTTCACTGTACGAATTTTATGCGATGGGTATTAACAGCCTCATTCAAAAGTCGCCATGGGAAACTGGCGAACGCGTCTCCTCATACTACGAAAGTTTCGTATATGAACAGAGGCTCCTTGCGCTGGCATTATTGTTTTTGATGGGCGAAGAGTATGTACCAGAAGCTCTAGTGAAAACAATGCCTAAAAAATATAGTGCCCAAGTACGTAATAGCGTAAATGTATCGGTCTTCACCCGTGCGCTCAAACATTACTATCGTAATACGCCAAACGGTGATAAGGTCGCACAAAAACTTATGTCGCAAATAGAATCATACACTACTATTATGCGTAGGGCTCAGGCGCAAAATAGCGATCCGATTGAGGCAATCACACTCAAATTACTGAAGCGTGTTCCGCCTCGTAACCAAAAGCAAACTGATTTGTACCAAAAACGAGTGGAAAAAATCTTTTCCTACGTTAGGGAACTCGTTTCAAAAAGCCTTTCTAAAAAATACGAAATCGTGTAGTAATTTACACTAAAAATCCGTTATCACGCGGCCATGAGTGTGTTTTAACAGCATTGACCAATAACGCATCAAGGGTTTCGCTAGGCTTAGTGCCAAGATTAAAAGTATTGAGCCGTAAGAATGTATAACCATAATTCTCAAGCTCTTTTTGATTATAGATTTCCTCGGCAGTTAGGTACGAGTCGCTTGCTTTCTTATCCGCAGACATAAAGTTTTCCTTAAATTCATCATAGGTAATGACAATACGCTGATCATCAAATACAATCATAAAGTCTACCTTATATGGCGGGTGATTATATTTTTTAGCAAGCGGCCTCAATAGATCGCCCACTGAAAATTGCGTTACCAACCGAACACGGTCTGTATATTTCTTGTAAAACTTTGTTGCATAGAAATACTGCGGAATAAGGCTCTCTGCTGCCATGAGTATATCGGTCGTGCTGGTCTTAGCTTTTGGCGCACCAGCACTAATAAGCTGTTTGTAGTGAGCAAATACGTTCTTCAACTCGCTCGCATATTCCTCGGGCTGCTTGCTCAATACAAAGTGCATGGTTGATGCTGCGCGGCTTAACCCAATCGCTAAACGCTGCGACTCAACTGTATGCGCCATAATATCGCCAGCTTCAGGGAATAAAGAATACTGCTTCTGCTGCTGGTCTTGCACCATACTATAGAATATATAGTCGCGGCTTTCACTAAGTGCTGTATCAAAAGTCATAACCTTCAACTGTCTCTGCGCAAACCAATCGTGGATCACACTTTCGTCAATATATTTCTGAATAAGTACCGCTTGCTCAAAATATGGAGTTACAACTCCTATCGTACCTTTATAGCCTGATTCTTTCATATCGAGTAAGGCTTGGAGTACGTATTTTGCCTCGGCTTCACTAGCGTGAACACCTTGGTTCTCGATTGCATCTTCCGTATCAATAACATCGAGCTTTATGGACTCTTTCAAGGGTAATGCCCGCGCTTTCAGGCATTTAAGTGTATTGTCATAAAATGTTTTATTTACGTAACTAATAGTATCTTCGGGTGAGCGGAAATACTTTGTAAACGCAAGCTGGGCATTCGCATGCGACTTACCAAAATGCAAGATTGAATTAGAGACATTAAAGTTATCACGGACCTTGGCGATATAATTATTTTTTGTATCAGCCGGAATAGATCGCAATGATTGTGTAAATGTTGAAATAATATTATTGCGGAACATTTCACTGGTTGCATCATCTATGTAAGCTGCGGGAGCATTTGCATACTGCTTTTCATCGCCTATAACAATAACTTTTTTGGCGCGGAGCAAGGCAGGTAGTGCCTCGGCAACACTGATATGCGACGCTTCATCAATAATAAGTACGTCAAATAAGTGCTTCTTAAGCGGTACATAGGTTGCGTAATCACGAATAGTACCAAGAACACATGGAAATGCCTGCGTTAATCCATTAAATAAACTTGGAGCAATTTGCTGTTTTGACTTGAGTGCTGCTCGTACAGTTGTAAAGTTCTCAGCTTGTGACTCTATGTACTTCATAAATTTCGCATCAAGCGTATGGCTCAATTGTGTCGCTTCGATCTGATGTAAGTCACTTTTGGTTTTGCCGTACGTATCAGAAATCATTTCTTTAAAGCAAGTAGTGATATCTTGTTCTTTTTTCTTGAATGCTAGATATTCCTTTACGTCGTCAGCGCTACTTTCGGCAAAAGTATCATCAATGATATCAAGGTTTCCGTTACTATAATTAACTCCTAATCTTTTGGCAGTAGCAGGATAGGTCTTTATAAATTGCTTGATTGTCTTTTTACACTCATCTAGCTGCTTCACATCGCTCAGATCATTATTGAGCTTACCAAACCTGCTGTTAAACGCCTGTGGTTTCGCCAAAATCTGTCCGATCGACTTTACGCCAAACAATGTCGAGAGGTTGGAATTTGAACGAAAGACCTCGTTCAGTTCAGTCGCATACCGCAACAAGCTGATGTTCGCCAGCAGATTATCTGCTTCGTACACACGGTGGTTCGCCATAAACTCAAAGTCAGCCGGAACAACAAGTGCAGCAATAATTTTCTGCAATTCTTTAATCTGCGACTTGTCTTGCTTGACAATGTGTAGAACTTCTTTCCACAGATCAATATCAAGCCCAAGCTGTGCCAGTTGTTCAATAGTAAATTCAATAAGATCTACCATAAGCTGTAAATCATCGAGCCGTTTTTCTGGCTCAGACAAGCTAAACCCTGGCACCGATTTTTTCAGCTGGCGCGTAAGGTTTTCGACAACCAGCGTACGCCCGGAAAAACCAAATATCTTAGACTTAAGACTTACAACCTGGTTAATATATTCATTGAGCGCCTCTATAATCTCCTCGGGAGCTGTATCGTACGAGAGAAGTTCAGACAATAACTGTTCGTTGCGCTTTTTATCGTGGCTCATATAGCGTTTCGCGTCCTGTGAAACAGCCACCAACTTATTAAATAAGAGTTGCTTACCAGCAATGGTGCGAAAATCAGTGTTATCTGAAATTTCCAAACGCTCAGTTGCAGGGTCATTCCCTAATATCTTTGTGTACTGGCGATAATTAGAGTGAATATACGAAAGGGCAGACTGCAATTTTTTCTTTTGGTCTGGCAAAAGTTTTCGGTATCGAACAATAAAATCGGGCAGCCGGTGGTTAACATTTTTACTCGCCTTTTCATATTCACTCACAATATCAAGGAATTCAGCAATCGCTTTTTGCTGGCTGGACTCGATATATGGCAATAAGTAGTTCGCTTCGCTTTTACGAATATACTGGATTGCTTTGTGTAGCTTCTGCAGTTCTGACGTTATTTCTTCTACTGGTTCTTCTTGAATCCAATCACGCGCACCAAATTTTGATTCATTGTGTATTGTTTGCTCAACTTCATGTAAGTTAATATTTTCAGCATACTGCGTAAGGTTTGCTAGCTCATCAGACGCTGCTTGAATCTTACGATTTTTGGCAGTTTTTAGCTCGCTTTGCAATTTTGTGTAATTTTGATGATACACCTGCAATTTTTGAATAAATTGCGTTTCTACGTCTTCTAAAAGCTCCTCGTCATTGTTGCCTAAACGAAGCAGGGGATTATGAAAGGCACCATCGCCTCGAACATCGCGCAGCACCTGCGTCACTTTGTTTTGTACGGTATCAAGTGCAGCTGGTGTATCCGAAAGTACAAGCGTTG
>CAYTIU010000013.1:0-10783 GCA_964438085.1 uncultured Candidatus Saccharibacteria bacterium
GGGTTAGAGTCCCCTCACCCGCACCAAATGGGAATCTTCGAGCACTTCGGTGCTTTTTTTCTTTGTCGCCAATCTGATAAGAGGGCTGATTTCAGGGGTGTAAACTTTCTTGTTATCATTAAACCGAAATCCAGCTGGAAAAATGATTTGTTTACACCTCGATTTGTCTTCGGGGTCAAGTTTAAGAAACTGTTCTCCTGTATTCTTTGCAAAATCAAAAGCAAAGCGCAGGAACTCTTCATAATCACTATCTGCTTGTTTTGTGATGGAGATAATATCTTTCTCAAGATCTGCAACTTCTTGCTTACTCTTAGTAACGTTAGCTAAAATCTCATCTTTAATAAGAGCGTTTGATGGGTCTATGGCAGCCAGTGCCTGACTATTGATAAGCGTGGCAAGGGATTTTACCTTACTTTTAATGCGACTTAGTTCAGACTCATTTTGAGCCTCCTGTCGCTTCCAGACAATATCCAAAGCCTCTAGCAGGTCCTCAACGCCTTCTTTGCTAATAGGGTTGCGCTTGAATTGTGTAACCACCTCACTGTGTACGTCTTGACGAGTCATATACAATCCACACGAACGACATCGATACTTTTCGTAAACTTTCGAGCTAGGTTTGCCGTTACCGTGGTCAAAGCCTACGACTTTGCCGTGAGAACGCTTGTCGTGACATGTGTCGTGGCTCAAAATGGTATTCATAGGAAATTTCGGGTTACCGTTTTTTCTTGGACCTTTTTGATTTTTCTTTTTATTGCTCATGATTTCGATAAGCTGGTAGTGTTGATCAAGAGTAATAAGACGCTCATGGAGACCATGTTCGTTACGCGTTTTGATTTGCTTACCTATCTCTACAACGCCTGCGTAAAAGGGGTCTGTAATAATCTTGCGAAACTTGTCCATTTTATAATGAGAGTGATCAGTAGTGAATGCACTTTTATTTAGCTCCACGAGTGCTTTGGTGGGAGTTGTTTGATGATTGACAATACGTAAAAGAACAGAACGAAGCAGTGGTCCCTTTACTGGGTGTATTTCTTGTACGCCTGGTTGAACTCCTTTTTTGTATCCTGGCTTTGGAGAGAAGGTATAACGACCTTCGTTGATGGCTTTCATGTGCCCTTGTATTGATTTATGCTGTCGCTCCTCGTTACTGCCCTCTGCAGATAGATATTTTGCAAACTTCATAACTTTTGCTGCAAAATCGCCTTTATTTAAGTCTGGGTCTGAGGCATACCATACCTGTACACCCAATTCCTTGAAAACAACTTCAAAATATAAAGCCTCATCCATCGACCTCATGAAACGGTCAGGCTCATCAACGATAACGTATTTTATTGATTTGTCTTTCTTGCACTTACTAATTATTTCTTGTAAGTCGGTTCTATGTACGTTTGTGCCACGTTTGCTTGAAATATCACCAGACCACCAATAGTCATCAGGGATAGTAACACCTAGCTCTCTTGAGGCTTTTAGTACAGACTCTTTTTGCCGATTCAAGCTATTATTTTTGCGTTGTTCGGGTGTAGACACTCTACAAAGGGCGATCGCTTGTTTTTGTTGAGCCATATATTTAAGCCTCCTTTTGCTTCATATAAACATCATATATGAGTTCTGCAAATGCTAGAGCATCTTGCTTTCGCATTTTCTTTTGTTGAGCTATATTCGCACGCTTTTTATTGCGTTTACTGGGCTCACGGTCGGAGGTTGTAGATGCGCGAGACGACAACATACCAGTCCTTTATGATGCTAATAACGTATATGTAGAACATGTATCTTAACGATATTTTAGGCGAAAAAGTTGCCATGTAACCCTCCTGTGTAATTAGTGATAACCTTATCCTACATGGACATCAGATACTTGTAAATATTTAAAAATATTGTATGCGACCTCAATTAAGGCTGCACACTCTTGTAAAAAACAGCCCTCCCAGACTTTTTTATGCGTTCAATTTTTGTCACGTACGCACAGACCAGTATTAACTAACCCCGCATACTCATTGCACTACCTTGTACTTACAACTAGGTCAAAATCAGGCAGTTGTAACACCTTCAAACTAAGAAAATTCGGCATGGTCAAATTAAATATGCAAAATTTTATGTACACAAGGTGCGCATAATCAATATAAGGTAGCGACTCGCATCACCACAAAATCGGGTGTAGTGGGGGTAGGGGTTCTAGCTTCACTCACAAATCTTACGGTATACTACTACTCAAGTAGTCTAACTACCCAGTCCTAGAGCCACCTGCAAGGGAAGGTATGGTCGACAAAATCCACTCAAAAGTTAAAGTCCGTCATCAGGACTATCTTTTGAGTGGTTGTAGCTGGAAACGGCTACAGGGCGCAAGCTCACTGATGGCGGACTTTTTGTTTGCCTCAAAATACCAACTTACTTTCAGGAAAGGCAGGACACCATGCAGGAAGAAAACATTAATCGTCAAAAGCGTTCAGGCGCAGGAAAGTGGATGATATTCGTAACTGTTCTTGTGATCCTTGGGTCTGGCGCGTATTGGTTTGGTTATCGACCAACCGAGATAAAGAAAGACTGCGATAAGTATGCCATGAATCACTCGCAAGGCTTAAGACGTAGAGAGTATGCAGGTACTAATAGGTCTGGTGTGCCACAATACAACTACATAAGCACAAGTGCACAAGCCTATACGGCAAATTACGAGAGTTGCTTACACGAGAAAGGTCTATAGGGATCAATTTCGATGAGCCTCAAGCATGAAATCGAAGCAGAAATAAGCCTCAGCGATCGCAATCGACGTATAGCCTTAGTGGCAGGGATAAGCCTTAGTCTTGTAATACTCATAACTGTAGTGATGTGGTTTAATAGTAGACCAGATAAAATAGCAGGCGCAGACAATACGGGTACCTCCTCTGGCGTAAATAGCATCCAGCTACAAAGTGGCTCTACTCCCGTAAATACAGCCCCAGAAGGCTCAGAAAGCCCTACAGGTCCCGTTACGCCTACAGCTAAAGCAAAGACTCCAGCAGCGTATGTACCATCCTCAGCATCAGTGCCTATAGATAAGTCTAGCTTTATAGCTGGTGGCAGGCAGCTAATAGCAGATTACAACCAGATTGTAGGGTTGCTCACCTTTAGCGGATCGATGACAGATGCTGAAAAAGCGAGTCGTATCAAGCAGGCAATGGCACTAGACAAGCAGTATCATACAAGGGTATTTAATCTACGCGCGATGGCATCACAAGCAGGTGTATCGAGTGGTGCCTACATGCAAACCATAGAAAGAGCAGAGGACGCTATAGCTTCTATACGCACGGGCTTGACGTTTATGGGCTATTGGGCAAATGACAGGTCTAAGGCAGATGATCTACAGGTAGGGCTTGGAAGCGTGGGCAGGGGTTCAAAAGGGCTGTTGGAGCTGTCAAGCGCTCTTGATGAGTTTTAAGGAACCCACTGATACGAATATTATGAAAGGTTTTTCAAGCACAACTTTTCAGGCTAAACTAAAAGCTTCTTTGTACGCAAATTTTGCAAGTATTATTGCTCGTTGGTCTATAGAATCCGCATTAAAGTCACCGTTTTCAAGTTGCTCTATTAATATCTTCACTGAGTGTAACTGAAAATTTTGCCTATAGGAGTCCAGTTTTTGCAAAGGTGGCATATCACCGAGTCGAGAGTTAGATGCTTGAGAAAGGGGCACAAGATTACCAATGCTGTGATAATTGCCTCTGGACTGACGTCCAAAAGTATTCTGGGGGATAATATGGTCGAGAGTAAAACTGAAACCTAGTCTTATTAAGTCCTCAGAATAACACTCTTCAATTCTTTGAAAAGTGTATCGTATAAGTTGCCTATTGCGTGGATTTGAGTAAGACAGTTTCACAAAGTCTTGGATAAACCGATCTTCGCTTGGCAGAAGAAGTCCTATTTCTTTTTTAAATTCTGAAAGTAACTTACCGCTCATTCTTTCGCAGGCAATCTTATCGCTTTTATCAACTGCTGTTGCTTCTTTTTCTAGTCTTGTTGCGTATTTAGCATAAAGCTTCTCTAGGGTATTCGTAGGTGAAGAAGTTACACCCGAGTAAACATACGAGAAGTTCTCAACAGCCTTAATGATCTTCCTGTAGATAGAAGGTGTAAATTTATCTCTATTTCTATGAAGTGCCAGTAAAAAGATGAAACATTGATTGACCTTGAGATAATCATTTATACCTTCAAGAGAAGAATCTACGAGTCTATCTCCTGTTGTTGAGGTTTTGAGTAGTATCATCGCATTTACATTAACATCCATTTTCTTCGAGAACTTTGCTGGCTCATCTATCAAAGGTTTAATGCGTCGATACAGATAAGACGAGGAAAAATTTCCAATATAGGACTGAAGCATGTAGCTAAAGAATCGATCTGGCCACATGCCCTTAGTCTCCTTGTCGAGATTATTGAGTAGATTATCCCACGCATCCATTTTTTCAATCTTTTGAGATTCGGGGAGTTTGAGTCTGCCAAAATAGTAATTTTTAATAAGGTCAGTTTTTGCCAGCGCTTGTCCTTTTGCGTTATGACTCTCAAAAAGATTGTAGGCTGTTTCATTATTGCCTACTCTAATGTCGATATAGGAGATAGCAAGAATCTTAGTTATTATTCTCTGAATAATCTTTACTTTGTCATCAGAGCTTTTAGGACCATCAAGTGTTTCTTTGACTCTTGACCTGAAGAACATATAGGTTTCGTATGCACGCTTTTCAGCTGAGCTTTTTGCCTTCAAATTCCGAGGGTCTTTCACAAAATTTTGAGCGAGAATGGCAAAGAATGTCTCTAAGTCTCGGCCAACTTTAAGTCTAAAAGGTTCTTTCAACTCATTGCCATGAGCACTAATTCGGCCCGACCCTGTTTTGATGAGATTGTTCTGGATTTCGTCTGCGTAGCTAATAGAATCGTTAGTATTTATACCAAACTTCAAGAGGTCACGCATGGCTGCGAAAAACAAAGTGATGGTTAATAGGCGCTGTTGGCCGTCAATAACTTCTAGAACTCCGCGGTTGTCATCCAGCGTAAAGAGGATCGTCCCTAAGAAATCAAGATTGTCTTCTGCAATTTCAGACTCAAGGATGAAATCATTATAAAAGTCTTCGGCCTCTTTTGTGGTCCAGGAGTAGGAGCGTTGATATCTAGGTACTTCCATGCGGAGCGAGCCCGTAAAGAGATTCTCTATAATTTTACGATCAGGGTCAAATTCAATTTTAGCCATTGCCATACTCTTATAATATCGTATTTTAGCTTCGAACATGCTAAAAATTGCAAAGCAGACGTACTTTAATTTGATCATTACTTATATCTAGTTGAAATTTTGCCTAAATACTGTTGAGAAAATACGGTAACTTTTATAAAGAACCGCACTGAAATACATGCCTCAATTTCTATGGGTAGCAGATTTTATATCCTTAAAAACAATTATTTAAGAAATATTTAATTCAACAGAGAAATCAAAAAACACGTATTTTTTTAGTCAGTGCTCATGCTTGCTTTATTACGTTTTTTCATCAAAAATGATTCCATATGGATGAAGTGCTTATTAAATATGATGGAGCAAGCGATGGCGCGGGCTTTGATCTTGGACTTCTAGGTGAATCGTTTAGTGGAATGAACCATATCTTAAAGGATTTAGTAGAGCTAACGGGTATACAAGGTGAGATAGAGATAAAAACAACAAAGATCACCCACGGTTCAATTGATTTACATAATGCTATTTATATAACCTTAACGAGTTTACCGTTTGACAGTCCGCAGCAATTGATGGATTTCTTACGAGTTGTTAGCCCTGAGATGTATAGCGAAGCACGTGATTTCTTTTCAGGAACCCTTGGTGTCAGAAATGACCTTAACTCATATTTTTCCACTCATGCTTTTGATGCAATGGTGCTTAGTAACCTTGTTGGACAATTTATTCCGAAAATATGGAGGTGGGCAGGTAAACAGAAGCATCGCTTAACATTCCGTGATTCGGAGCTAGGAGAGATTACTCAGAGCCAAGCAAGAAAGCTTCGTGGAATGGTAAATCATTCCAGATTTCGCCGAGCTCTTAAGCCTGTGACGGAGGGGAATGTTAGCTGCATTACAATCAAGTCTGGCGACGGAGAGGACTCGATTTCTGCTCTAGTAGGCGAAAGAGAAATAGAAAACTACTTACCAGAGGCGGATCAGATTTTACCACAGTTTATAAATGGAACAACACATACTCTCACTGGTGTCCTACAGAATCTTCAAAGTGCAAGAGGGGAGATTATCAAAATAAAAGTTGATGATATTGAGCGCAAGTACAGTCTTATAACTGCAAAGCCACAGGATGGACAGACGACGGAAGATTATTTACCTTTTTATCATCAGCAGATCATCTTTGACGTCGAAGTTGTAAGAGCTAGTATGTACAAACGCCCTGAATTTGTTATTAGAAGTATGAGTATCCATCAGTCAGAACTTTTACGTGATATCTAACACTTCCTCGATAGATAATCGAGTATTGTAGATAATTCGAAGTTAAACTTTCCATACCTTAATGCAAAACGATTAATATAGGTAACGATAACTGGCCAGTGCATGAAGGATTCACATACGATAATCATGATAGTAAATTGTTGATCACGGTGTAACTCCTAGTCGCCACTTAATGGACTGCGGGACAACAGTCGCTCTTGATACGGAACGGCAAGTATATCTCTCCATCGTGCTATTTCGTCTCTGATAGAGTGGAAACTTTTTGATACTTGCTGCACCAGACTATAGTCAGAGTATGATCTCTAAAAACGTCGAGCAAATCGGCGTTTTTTTGCATCCTGAACAAGACATGAGAATAAGAGTATACTGGAGAGTAGTTAAAGAAAGCTATGTGCAAAGGAGGGTTTATGAAAATAACCAACATAAAACAGCAGGCAATTGATAACACCGACTTCCGGAAGGTGCTGGAAACAAGCGAGCACACCCAATTAGTTATTATGCACATTCCACCAGGGGGTGAGATTGGCGAAGAAATACATACCGAAAACGACCAAGTTCTGTATCTAGTAGCAGGCGAGGGTACAGTATACCTAGATGGTGTTGCTTCCGAATATAAAGAAGGTGATATCGCGGTAGTTGCTGCTGGAACAAAGCATAATTTTGTGGCGTCAAGCCAACAGCCCTTGAAAATAATAACCACCTATTCTCCCCCACATCACCCGGATGGGACAGTTCATAAGTCAAAAGAAGAGGCTGATGCAGAAGACTGATAAATACTACCCTGTGCGATAAAGTCAATGTAGTAAATGGCTCCTATAAAACGTCGAGCAAATGGCATTTTTGCTTGTACCTTGGCTATCTTTAATAGGTTTGTTGACTTCGAAATCCCATAGAAGAAATAGCGAAAGCAGCTAAACCACAATCTAGACCTTTTGTATTTTTTTGTTCTTGGCAGTCTTCTCTTGAAAACCTCACAACACGGCCACTATATGGTTGGGGGTAATTTTCTAACAAGTTATAGTAAGGGCATTCAGCACAGGTCTCATCACGGCTCAGTGGTCTTTCTAATTTGCGTACTGCGTTCGCTGCTCGTTGCATATCTTCCGCAGTGTATTCAGTTTCGTGTAGCTCTCTATTCTCGCTCATAATAGTATTATTTTACGCTTTATTGATAGTTTTGTCTAGAGTAACGCTCGATTGCTTACTGGTTACGTATTTTTGCGAAGGGCTCATTGGTTTGTCTGTACGGTGTATGCATCCTAACCAGCAGCAAGGACGGCGTTTTCCTTCGGTGAGTTCGGTAATTGCTCGTTTAACATGGTTCTTTCTTGTCTCGGGGGTTTTTACGGATATAGTCCAGCATATCCACTCATTACGGGCGAGCGGCGTGATATCTTCCCACGCTGCTAGAGCCTCAGGAGAGGCAAGCAGGGCTTTTCGTAAATCTGATGGTAGCTCATGTGCTACACCGCCAGCGATATCTTTCTTAACCATACATCTATATTACCGCAGATTACGTTTTTATCTCAAGCAGGCTTGGAAGATGAAGCTAGGCATACCAAGTTTGATCTAGGCTATAATTAGGAGATAAATAAAAACTTTAATTGAGCTTTAGTACGTACATAAGGAGAAAGTCATGAGTAGATTAATTGTAGGCGGTACATCTGGATTAGGTTTAGAGATAGCAAGAGATTTTCATGAACAGGGTGATGAGGTATATGTAACAGGCAGGCGCGAGCTAGAAGAGGGTGGGATACACTACGAGCAGTTTGATTTAGCTGCCTCCAATTTGCCGCAGAGAATTGGTGAACTCGTTACGAAGCTTCCTGAAATTAACACATTGGTTTATGCTGCTGGTTACTTCCAAGAGGGTAGAGTCACTGACTTAAGCGAAAAACATATCGAAGAAATGATTGACGTTGGTGGTCGCGGGCTTGTGTACTTTACTCGTGCAATATTAGAGAAACAAGGGAAGCTAGACGAGCTAGTGACTATTACGTCTACTTCACAGTGGACGCCACGGAAACTTGAACCGATTTATAACTTTGTGAAAGCAGGTGCTGCGCATTTTAGCAGTGCGTTAGCAGAAGATGGCAGGGTTGACAAAGTGTTAGTAGCTGGACCCGCAGGAATGGATACTGCATTCTGGGAAGGTGTTGAAAGAGATGATATTGACAGCATGCTTGATCCTTCTTGGGTTGCCGATGAAGTCATAAAACTGAGAGAAGACACTTATCGGTATCGTTTTGCAAAAATACTGCGTGAACCAGCCCGAGTTGAAGTTGTAGAAACAAGATAACTAGTTATCTTAAGCTTTACGAAATGCTACACAGGTATATTAAGGTGGGGCAATATGCTAAGCTACCTCTATGAAGGTAGTTTTTTTAGATAGAGATGGGACTGTTATCCAAGAACCGGCTGATGAGCGGGTAGATAAGGTGGAGAAGATCGTATTGCCACCAGATAGTATTGAGGCGCTGAAATATTTAGCCGATAATGATTTTTCTGTAATTATCATCACCAACCAAGCTGGCATTGCCGAGGGCAGGATCACAGAAGAAGAATTCTGGACGATTCATAAAGAAGTATTATTGCAACTTGCTCCGAGCGGGGTTAATATCCTGAAGACTTACATGAATGGAGAGACAGGTTCCGATGCAAGCGAGTGGCGGAAGCCAGGCCCGAACATGCTGCTACAGGCAGCTCAGGACTTCAAGCTCAGTCTCAAAGACATATACATGGTTGGCGATAGCGAGTCAGATATCCAAGCTGGTATTAACGCAGGCTGTAAGGGCGGGGTATTTATTAAAACCGCTCGCACCAACTTTGTCGAATCTTCTAGCGCAGTTCATTCAGCCTCTAATTTACTTGAGGCTGCGCAATACGTTGTCACCAATAGTAAAAACGAATAAATACTTGCAATAAGTAATTAAATATGTTATAGTGTAAATTACAGATAATTGTATCTGTGTACCTGTCCACTACTCCAAAGGAGAAGTCGTATGTCAATTGCAGAGTTGAGCCCTGCTGACGTGAAAAGTATAGTTTTCATGGTGTGTTTGACCGTGTTGCTGCTTGCCAGAATTCTTTATGCGCATAGACGGAATAAGTTGTTGGTTCGAGATCAGCACACTTCACTGACGTTTGATCGTGAGTTGGAGCGGCTATCTTCAGAAACACAGCATTTCGTTGCGGTTAATGCAGTCTTGGCGCTTACCGAGCAGTTCGAGCGTGATCCAGAGTTGATTACACGGCTTGACGGCTATGCAGACCAGGTGGTCGCGGCAGCGCTGACCTACCGAGTAAATTCGCTTGGTGAGCAACATAAGATTGCCATGGATCAGCTTGCCAACCAGCGTAGACTCCAAGGGGAGCGTGGTTCGCTATACGATAAAGGTGTAGCTCGCCTAGAGCGGTCAACCGAACACCTCTGTCAGCAATTGGAGGAGGCACGCAACGCAGTGCAGCGCAAGAAGTTCTGGTAATAAAGGGTACGTGAAGTGAGGGATAATTGGTCTTGGTGAGAGGTGTTATGCATATGGCACAAGTAATTTTCTCACCAAGACCACTCCCCGCCTCACATTTTCTGTTTATGAATGTGTGTTCATACTGATGAGCTCTAAAGAGCGAAACAGATCTGATTATTCGCGGGCAGCTTTCAGGCGCTCAAGCAAGAACACTGCATCGCTATTTTCCATGACATAGGGTTGGTAATCGCTATTAAATACGGTTGGCGTGAGACGGGTTTGCACGAGCTTGCCTTTTATAAAATAATGGCTCAGAATAATGCCGCGCTCAGTACCTGGCCACTGTGTTTGGTCAAAGTACAAGTTTCCTAAGCCGTAGTAAATAGGCTTTCCATTATGGAGCTCATATGTTTGCGGCTGGTGGGCGGAGCTGCCTACAACCATGTCTGCACCGAGGTCTATAATCTTACGGAATACCTCTGCTTGGTTTGGTATTGGCCCGTCGCATTGTGGGAATTCAAGGTAACCGTCTGGATAGGCATAACACTCCCAGAACTGCACATCGACAATGACATAATTGCCCTGGTCTTTGGCATTTTGAATATCTCTTTTAATGCCTGTAAACTCAAAGTCAAAGCTGTTAGCACCTGCTTCATCGGCACCAGCAATGGCGTTGCCATTTGGCGAGTCTGGATAGTTGTAGCCAAGTAACGTAAGTTTCGTGCCTTTTTTATCGGTACCCCACGGTTTAGCAGCCTCTTTTGTGTTGAGCCCGCCGCCAAAGGTGCCCCAGCCAAGTGAATGATACAAATTGATGCTCTCGGTATTATAGTTCGCGCCTAGGTCGTTATTATGGTTAC
>CAYTIU010000013.1:10793-20001 GCA_964438085.1 uncultured Candidatus Saccharibacteria bacterium
CAGTAAGCTCTACTACATCAACGCCGCTGGCTTTGAGCGTTTCTATCATTTCGGGTGGCGAGCAGAAGAGTGTATTACTGTAGGCGCAGCCATCTTTGAAAGAAACCTCATTAGATACATGCGTAATGTCCGCATCTGCCAGGAAATCACCAATTTTTTCACTGAAGAATGTCGGGTTGCCAACTGAATTAAGTTTAGTCATCATTCTCCGCGTGAGGGCAGTTACGCCGGTCTGGTTCACCTTTAATACGTCATCTTTGCGTGGCAGCTCGTTAAGCTCTAGATTGTCGAATGCTGGCGCATCTTTGCCAGTAAAGGTAACTTGGCGAAATACAGCGCCGCTATCGAAACTATCGAGGTAATATGTGCCATCAAGCGAGAGTAATTTTACTTTGTCGGTTAGCTTGTCTACTGGAATGAGCGAGATTTCTGTTTCGGAAACTTTGTCAGCAGTATTTATAGATTCAGGTAGTTTTGCTATAAGCTCCTCAATATCTTCACTCGTAGTTGCTTGTTGCGTGCCATAGTAATCAACAACCGGTACGTATGCGGCCACGCTATGCGCTACACGAGGTTTTTGTGTATGCGTGATACCAACTTCTACGGTACCCTTATAGGATATTTTTTGGTCTTTAACTGCTTGGGTAATTATTTCTTTTTCGTTTTCGGTTATAGATTGGTTGAACTGAAGTTTGTTATTGGCACTTCTGACCGGATTAGGCAACATATGCCACGCAAGAAAAACAGCAACGCCGAGCAATATAAGGGCAATTACTACAGATAGTTTGCGTTTACGGCGTTCAACCTTTGATTGTTCCAGACGATAAGCACTCCTACGCATATGCTTTTAGTGTAGCATTATCAGAAGACTTTCGTATTGTTTTAGCGCACATAAAAATATAATTCTCAAAGCCACCACAACTTGCTATACTACTCGAGAGGATAACACAGATGGCACCGTGGCGGAGTAGTTACGCAGCAGTCTGCAAAACTGTGAACGCCGGTGCAAATCCGGTCGGTGCCTCCACTATAGTGACTTATACCAACCAAATTGATTTGCCGTATGTTTTTTGTGGCAATTGGCGCAAAGTATGCGACACTTCTTAATTTCTTCTACAATGTTATTCCACGAGTAACCGAGTCGTAATCCTTGAGATATATTGAATTTCTTCTGGCTAGGATTGATGTGATCAAACTCAAAAGTCCTTATATCAGTCTCATTACAAATAGCACATTTTTTACTTGAGAGGTATGTCATAATATTTATTCTAAATTCCTCTCGAAGCCTTTTTCTGCGTATCTTTGCTCTCTTAAGGTATTGCTCTCTATATTTTTGATAATGATCCTTGTGGTAAGAAGCTCGATGTAGCTGATAGCAGCTTTTGCATTGTGCGTGCAGGTGATCTTTCTTTTTATTTTTAAAAAAGTAGTCTGAACGGGGTTTTTCAGCACCGCATTTTGTGCATATTTTCATTTAGATAATTATAGTCTACATAAGGTTTGCAGACCAGTATATATTATTCTTGTCTTTCAGATGAATAATTACTAAAATGATACTGTTGATAAAATTATGGGCGAGTGGCGGAATTTGGTATACGCGACGGACTTAAAATCCGTTGCCTGAATAAGGCTTGAGGGTTCGAGTCCCTCCTCGCCCACCAAGGAGCATTTAATGAAAACGTGCCGTTTTTGTAATCTTAAAGATAAGGTTCTCAAGGAAAACTCATCAGCCTTTGCTATCTTGAGTAATCCGCGCAAGATGCCTGGGCATTTTTTGGTGATGCCAAAACGGCACATTGAACAGCCGTGGGAGTTAACAAAAGACGAGTTGAGCGATATTTTTGAGCTTATATTTTTTATCGAACAGAAAATTATCGGTAAGTTAGGCGACGGTTGTGATATTCGGCAAAACTATCGGCCATTCCTAAAACAGGGCAAAATTAAGATGGATCATGTGCATTTTCATGTATACCCGCGCTACGACAAAGATTACCTATATAAAGTTTCAGAACAATTTGAGGACGACCTGTTTACTGATTTAGACGAATCCGAGCAAGATGAGGTCGAGCAGCTCCTCCAGTAGTGTATACTAGAGATAATGAGTATTATTACTGCACAATCATCTATGGCAACAATGGCTACGATGATGCCCTAGCGGGGCTATTTTCTCTTTGATTTTGCATATAACTTTTTAAAACAGGTACAATAATACAAATGAGCAATTATTACGTTACAACTTCTATTCCTTATGTAAATGGTGATCCACATATTGGGTTTGCGATGGAACTTATCATGGCTGATGTATTGGCGCGAAAAGCACGTGCCGAAGGTAAGACGGTTGTTTTTAGTACTGGTAGCGATGAACATGGTAGTAAAGTTGCTGAAAAAGCGGCAAGTCTTAATAAAACGCCAGAAGAATTTGCTACAGAAGTTAGCCAGAAATTCCGTGAACTCGGTAAACTTTTAAATGTGAGCAACGACAGGTTTATCCGTACGACTGATGCTGGGCATGAACAGCGTGCGCAGTTAATTTGGAAAAACCTTAAACAAGATATTTACAAAGCAAAATATATCGGCTGGTATGATGTTCGCCAAGAAGAGTTCGTATCAGAAGGCCAAGTTGATCCAGCACGCACCAAACCAGATCATCCGCAGGCCTACCAAAAGCTCGAAGAGGAAAATTACTTCTTCGCGCTTAGCAAATATACGGCACCAATCCGCGAGGCAATCGAATCAGAGCAGTATGAAATTATTCCAAAAACCCGGCGCAATGAAATCCTAAGTCTCTTAAAGGACGGTTTGGAGGATATTAGTATAAGCCGGCCAAAAGAGAAGCTTTCGTGGGGTATTCCGGTACCTGGCGATTCCAAGCAGGTTATGTATGTGTGGTTTGAAGCGCTTATGAACTACGTTACCGTGCTTGGCTATCCTGAGCATCAGGATTTTAAAGATTTTTGGCCTGCTAATGTGCACGTAATTGGTAAGGATATTATACGGTTCCATGCAGCGATCTGGCCGGCAATACTGTTGAGCCTCGGTGTTGATTTGCCAAAAAAGCTCTATGTTCACAGCTTTATTAATGCTGCTGGTGGCGAAAAGATGAGCAAAAGCCTTGGAAACGTAGTGGCACCAATAGAAATTGTCAGTAAATACGGTGTTGATCCATTCCGTTACTATTTCTTGCGCCACATTCCCTCATATGAAGACGGTGAGTTTTCGTGGGAAGCCTTTGAATCTGCATATAACAATGAGCTCGCCAATGAGCTTGGCAATGCGGTACAGCGAACGGCAGCCATGATTATGAAGTACCAAAGTGGCGTGATTGGAGAGATTCCGCCAATCAGCCACGACAGTGAGCTGATTGAACAGGCGCTTGTAGAGTGCCGTTTTGACCGTGCGCTTGAGGGTATTTGGGACGGTGTGCGAGGCGTGAATAAACATATCGACAACACCAAACCTTGGGTTATTGCCAAAGAAGGCGACCAAGACCATTTGCGTGAGGTTTTGGCGTACCAGGCAGGATATTTGCTTGAGATCGCAGAACAACTTGAGCCATTTATGCCCGAAACATCTGATAAGATCAAAAAAATGTTTGCCGAAGGGGTAGTCAGGCCAATGGCAACAACACTCTTTCCTAAGCAAGATCAACCACCCAAAGAGCAAGTTCACGCGGCCTGAGGGTTGTAGCACAGAGTATTACGGTACAATAGCAGTATGGAATTTTTTGATACACACTGCCATGTACACGAAATTGTCGAGAATCTGACGCCAGTACATGAAAAATGGCGTAAAGGCGGTATCACAGATGTAGATACGGTGTTGCGCGAGGCGCAAGAAGCAAAGGTAACGCGTGCAGTGTGCGTCGGTACGTCGGCTGTAGATAGCGAGCTAGCGGTACGGTTTGTGCAAGATAGAGATAACCTGTGGGCGAGTATCGGTATTCACCCACACGAGGCGCAGGATCATCTTGATAACCCCGATAAACTTTTGCTCCTTGATACGTTGGCTAATAAAAATAAGGTAATTGCAATTGGTGAGTGTGGTTTGGATTATTTTTACAATCATTCACCTAAAGAAGCTCAAATTGAGATTTTGAAATTTCAGCTTGAAATTGCGAAAAAGTATCAATTACCAGTGATTTTTCATGTGCGTGACGCGTTTGATGACTTTTGGCCGATTTTTGACCAATACGCAGGGCTTACAGGGGTTATTCATAGCTTTAGTAGTACTCAGGACGATCTTGATCAAATCTTGGCTCGCACAGGGCTCTACGTGGGTCTCAACGGCATCATGACGTTTACTAGACAGCAGAAACAGCTCAAGGCAGCAAAAACAATTCCGTTGCAAAAATTACTGCTTGAAACAGATGCACCTTTCTTGACACCCACGCCATACCGTGGTACAATCTGTCAGTTAAAGCATGTGAGAGACACGGGAGCGTTTTTAGCAGGGCTGAGAGGTGAAAATCTTAAAGAATTGGCTCAAGCTACGACGCAAAATGCCCAAAAGCTCTTTCGTGTATAAGAGAGACGTATGAGAGACATTTTTCAAAATCCTGAACATAAATCATTATCGCCGGAAAATTACGGTGTTTTTGTCAGGCGTCATGAAGAAGTCATGGCTGGTGTTAATGATGTGTTAATACATGGAGATGTGCTTGAACTTGAAGGTGGTGATCAAAATGGCAAACCTGTTTAGCGGCTTTTTACAACAACGCTCAGCTGATCGTCAGGCTCAATTTAAGAAAGCTTTGATTCATTTTGAAGCTCGTATTGGTGGACGACTATTTGGTCCTGTGCCAAAGAAGCACCGTCGTGAGTTTTTTTGTTTGAATCGTTACACCTGGGTATGGCACGAAGAGTGGGTTGATGCACAAGGTAAACAACAGGCGTTGACGACACGATATGACGTACGGCCGCAAGGTATTGTAAAATCGCAAGGACATGCTTCGTATCAATCTCTAACCCCTGAAGAAATGCGAAATTTTGTAAAAGCAGTAAAACTATACGGCCAGCAGGTTGATGCTGAGTACCGCCGTGTGCTTAGCCTTTCATAGATTGTATACTATCTAGTATGAAGCGGACTGTGTATTTTGATTATGCTGCAGCCACACCTGTGCATGAGCAGGTAGTTACTGCCATGGTGCCCTATTTTACAGATATATTCCATAATCCGTCGGCGACGTATACTGCGGCAAAATCGGTAAAAAAAGAACTTGAACAAGCTCGCGGGGAGATTGCACATGTACTCGGTGTGCGGCCTAGTGAGATTGTTTTTACTGCTGGCGGAACCGAGGCAAATAACCTGGCTATTAAAGGTGTTATGGAGCAATATCCTGACGCTCATGTAGTTGTTGGGGCGATTGAGCATGAATCAGTGCTTGAGCCAGCGCAGCGCTATACGCACAAGGTTTTACCAGTAAGCAAAGATGGTACATATGAAGTTGAGGCGCTCAAAGATATTATAGATGAAAAAACCGTACTTGTAAGTGTTATGTATGCTAATAACGAAGTAGGGACAATCCAGCCACTTCGGGCGTTGACAGAGTATGTCAAAAAAGTAAAAGACCAGCGCCGTGAAACAGGCAATACGCTACCGCTGTATGTGCATACCGACGCGTGCCAGGCAGGTAATTATCTTGACCTGCACGTGGCGAGGCTGGGTGTAGACATGATGACAATCAATGGCGGTAAAATATACGGTCCAAAGCAATCTGGCGCGCTCTATGTAGGGAGCCACGTGCGCATGCAGCCGCTGATTGAGGGTGGTGGACAAGAACGGGGTATTCGTAGTGGTACGGAAAACGTGGCGTATGCAGTGGGGCTATCGGAAGCGCTACGCATGGCACAAGCAAACCGTAAAGCAAACGGTGAAGCAGCACAAAAATTACAAGGGTTTTTTATCGAGCAACTCACCTCTGTATTGCCAGATATTGTTATAAATGGCAGCCAAAAGCATCGTTTAGCTAATAATGTGCACGTAACGCTACCAGGTCAAGATAATGAGCGCCTCATTTTTGCACTAGATGAAAAAGGCATCTTGGCAGCTGCCGGTTCTGCATGTAGCGCAAGTAGCGATACGCCAAGCCATGTTTTACAGGCGATGGGAGTTTCAGGGCAAGATGCGCGCGCAAGCCTACGTTTTACCTTAGGCAACGGCACAACAAAAGAAGATATTACGTATACGGTACAAACACTTGCCGATATCCTAGTATAATCGGTATACTAAAGCGTAAGCAGTTTATTCTGCAGAACAGATTTATGCTAAAAAAAATATCATCAATTTTTGCCGGAGTTTTGTTGCTTGCCGTTGCAGGTTGCTTAACGATAGTTTCAGCCCAGTCGGCAGATTCTGACACCAAAGACAATAAAGACGCGAGAAGCCTTGAGCAGACTGGCTTAACGCCGCAGCCGTTTACCTCTGACGTAAGGCTCAAGGCTGGAACCGTGGTGCAGGTTGATGAAGAGTCATCAACCAAAGTCATTTCTGCTACGCAAGATAAGCTTGAAAAAGCATTTGGTGTAATCGTAACTGCTAATAATTTGCCAATCGCTATTTCGACTAACGTCGGTGCAAACCAGGTATTTGTAGCTACAAATGGTAGTCGCCAAGCACTTGTTACAAATGAGAACGGTTCCATAGAAGCCGGTGATTCTTTGGCTTTGTCTTCACTAAGTGGCGCGCTTATGAAGGCAACGTATAAACAGCGGATTTTGTTTGGCAAGGCACTGGCAAGCTTTGATGGCAAAAATAACACTATTGGTACCACCACGCTTAAAGATACAAAAGGAAATGCTCATAAACAGATTGGCATTGGCGTAATTCCTGTGTCGATAGAAATTATGAAAAATCCTGAAACAAAGAGCACAGAGGCAAATCTACCAGAAAAACTGCAACGAATTGGCCAACAAATTGCCGAAAAGCCAGTGAGCCAGATCAGAATCTACATTAGCATGGCGATTGTTACTATCACGATTATTATGGCTCTTGTATTGTTATATGCGGGAGTGCGGAGCGCGATTGTCTCTATCGGGCGTAATCCTTTATCTAAGAAATCGATCCTTCGTGGCTTGCTGCAAGTTATTCTGACTAGTGTACTAGTATTGATAATTGGCCTGTTTACGGTATATTTATTATTAAGGTTATGATTGCAGATTGGTGGTGGGCATACATATGGATACAAAAATATTTATAGCAATCGGCGCAGTAGGCATAGGGCTGCTGTTGCTGGCTGCTGTGATTGCCCTTATTTTGAGCTCACGCGAAAAGGCAAAATCAAAAGCTAAAGGCGCGAAGCCATCAGGTAAGTCACAGACCAAACAGGAACTTGCAGAATCGTACGAAAAGTTGATGCAAGATAATGTGTACCATATCTTTACCAAGGAGTTCCATGAGGAATTACGCAACAAAGCCCGGCTTGATTTCCAAAAGGTTATTAGCGAAAACGCTATGTTTTTGCAGCAAGATTTGCGGCTTACTACATCTGAGATCAACGAATACCTCAAAGAGGAAATGAGCGGTAAGCTGAAAGAAGAATTTGCTGCATACCAACAATCTATTAAAGATGTGCAGCAAGAAGCGGTTGATTCTATCAACAGAACGGTTTCAGCAGCGCAAGAACAACAGGCGTTACTTGCTAGCAAGATGCAAGAAGACACTGAGGCGCAAAAAGCACAAATCGTTGCTCATTTTGAGGCGAATATGGCAGAAATTGTGAGCCACTACATCTTAAAAACTGTTGGCAACGAAATAGACCTGAAAGACCAGATTCCATATATTGTGCGCGAAATGCAGGCTCAGAAAGAGGCTATGCGAAAGGATATGTGGTTATGAGCAAGGTAGTAAAGATTGATGATGCAACACAGTTTGGATTACCCGCAACATTGGTTGGCAGGACAGATATTTCCCGGGTACTGCGCGAAATTGAGAAAGTTGATAACGAGCTAGAGACCCAATCAATTCGAAATCCAGAAAAGCCGCTGGCAATTCCAAGCATGAGCAAGATACTTGTTGATACAACGGTGCTTAATAACGTAGATGTCGCAAGTATCAATGAGCGAAAGCGCCTCCTTACCTCTTTGCGTGAGGCAAAAGAGAAAGCGCCAGTAGTGCACATTACCTTTGCGTCTGATCCAGAGCCAGCTACGCTAATGCAGCTTGTAGTATGGATACGTGAAAACTTACATCCAAGGGCACTGATTGGAGTTGGGTTGCAGCCGAGGATAGTCGGCGGGTGTATTATTCGTACGCCAGACCATATCTACGATTTTAGTATGCGCAAACGTTTTCAAGAACAGCGACCAGTTCTTGAAGCTGCTTTGCATGAGGTTATAGCGGGGCAAAAGTGAGTTCATCGCAGTTTCAAAAACTGGTCGCAGATGGCAATCAGGTTGGTGAGGTTATTGCCGTTGATAGATTCCTCATAAAAGTCCGTGGCTTGCAGCCTATCAATACGCATGCTGTTGTGTTGTTTGAGGACGGCAGCAAAGGATATGTGCACCATGTGTATGAAGATTTTGTGATTGTCTTGCACCTAGGGAGTAAACTGCTTCCTATCGGCACTATTGTGGTTTTACAACACAATAAGCTTGTGACGCGGGTTGGTAAAAATTATGTTGGCCGGGTTATTTCTGTATTAGGCGAACCACTTGATGGTAAAGGGCCAATTGAACCAGACGGTACATGGCCAATTTTTCACGATGCGCCCATGCTTTACGAGCGCGAATTATTAGATACACCGCTTGAAACGGGAGTAACGACGCTAGATGTTTTGTATTCGCTGGCGCGCGGGCAGCGTATGGCGCTTCTTGGAGATAGTAAAAGCGGTAAAAGTTCGCTGGCAACGCAGATTGCGATCAACCAGCGCAGTACGGATATCACAACGGTATACGTGTTGATCGGTAAACGGCGTGCTGATGTTATTGAACTGATTGATCGCCTTGAATCGAATAATGCCATGGATAAAACAGTGGTTATTGTAGCCACTATGTTTGAATCGTTGGTACTAAACTATCTAGCGCCATATGTCGCGGCCTCTGTGGGCGAATATTTTTGGCAACAATGCGACATGGACACGCTTGTGATTTATGATGACCTCACAAGCCACGCAATGGCGTATCGTGAAATTTCTTTGATTGCCGGCGTAAGCCCGGGGCGGGATTCATATCCGGGAGATATGTTCTATACTCACTCTTCTTTGGTTGAGCGG
>CAYTIU010000014.1:0-2436 GCA_964438085.1 uncultured Candidatus Saccharibacteria bacterium
CGCCAATGCTAACTGCGTTACGGTCACTGGACACGATGATAATCCGCCAGTTGCAACTGGCACAGAAGATATTGCTATACAAACAACTGGCGTGGTGTCGAATGATCCGTTTTATGCCGCGCTGACTGGTAACGATATTAATGACATTACAATCCACCATGCTGATAACGACTCTCCTGGTGTTATTGTCACACCGCTTTCTACTACTACCAGCGAAGATGGGTCAAAGAGTGCAACTATTCGCTTCTCACTTCGAACCCAGCCAACACATGACGTAACAATACCGCTCACAGTATCCGATGAAACAGAGGGTGTAGTTGCAAGTAACCAAATAGTAATTGATGCAGAAGATTGGAATGATCCGGCAGCAAACGAAATAACGGTAACAGGAGTCGATGACTACCTCACGGACGGAGATATAACGTATCAGCTTGTTACTGGCGCATCAGTTTCAGATGATGTAAACTATGACGCCATTGCCGCTGGCGACATCGCCGATGTCACCCTTATCAATGAAGATGATGATGAAGCAGGCGTTACCATTGCCCAAATCGGAGGTACCACTAACGTTACCGAAGGCGGTGCCACCGATACCTTTAGTCTTGTTTTAACGAGCCAGCCGGCGCCTGATAATGAGGTAGTTATCTCGGTGGATCCAAATAATGAGCTCGATCTTGGAGATGGTACTGGCACAGCTATTACTAAAACATTCACCAACGCAAACTGGGACACACCGCAAAATGTTACCGTTACCGCAGTTGATGACGATAAAGTCGAAGGTGATCATAGTGGTGCGATTATTGTTGCAGTTGATGATGCAACCACCGAAGACGCATATGATGGTTTAGAGAACCAGTCAATCACAGTGAATATTACCGATAATGACATTGCGACTGCGAGTATCGCAAAAACCTCAGATGCAGATGAGCATCCAAGTTCGAATGGCGCGTTTAAGGTTTCGCTTGATAAAACTAACCATACTGGCGCGGATTTAGTATTTAATTATACGGTCTCTGGTACAGCTGTAAGCGGAACTCACTATGTGGCACTCAGTGGTACAGTTTCCATTCCAGATGGCCAAGACGAGGCAACTATTACGGTGAATGTTTCTGATCATAATAATGAGCTGCTTGAAGGTGATAAAACAGTCACAGTGACGTTAACGGATGCTGTAAATGCCGAGGGCGCGGTTGATAGCGAAGACAGTGAGGCAACCGTTACCATCGCTGATGACGAAACGGCAGAGGCTTCGCTTTCGGTTTCGCAACATGGGGCAGAAGAAGATACAACAGACATAATCTACACCGCCACTTTAAGTAAGCAAAATGACACTGGTGCGTCAATTACGGTAGCCATTAACCCAACTGGCGGTACTGCATCAGCCGGCGATGATTATGAAGATTTCTCAGACGCAACAATTACGATTGCAAACGGCGCTTCGTCTGGCACGCTCTCGGTTTCGGTTATTGATGATGAGCTCTTTGAGCCAGCAACCGAGACGGTTGAGGCAACTATCAGCCAGCCGTCATTTGATCAAGTGAGCGTTGATGATGATCAGGATAAAGCCACCGCAAATATATCTGATAATGATACTGCCGCACTTACTATACAGGAGTCGCAACCAAACGCTGCCGAAAATCCGAGTGTGAACGGTCAGATTACATTCATGCTCGATAAAACCAACCAGACAGGCAGTGCTATACAAATTGACTATGACGTTTCTGGCACCGCATCAGCTGATAGTGATTATGATGCATTATCTGGTACAGTTTCGATACCAAACGGCCAACAGTCTGCAACGATCACGGTTGATACTTCAGGTCACGACGATAACGACATGGAAGGTGACGAAACGGTTATTGTAACCTACACAGATGATTCTACAGATGATCGTATAACAGTAGACCAAGATACAGCAACTGTTACTATTGCTGATGATGAAATAGCTGGCGTTACCGTAACTGTAACCGATGATACGACCAGCGAAGACGGTGGCACTGGCGAAATTTGCTTCACGCTTGCCAGCCGCCCAGCTGCGAATGTGACAATCGCTCTATCATCGAGTGACGACAGTAAAGTGAGCGTATCAAGTTCCGTTAACATTACGCGGAACAACTGGAATGATACCGATGCTAACTGCGTTACAGTAATCGGGCATGATGACAATCCACCAGTAGTAACTGACACAGAAGATATCAGTATTATCACTACAAATGTTACGTCGGACGATCCCTTTTATAATGCACTGGCTGGTGGTGATGTAGATGATATTACGATACACCATGCTGATAATGATGCAGCGGGTATAACCGTGCAGACTGTTACCAATGTAACAAAAGAGGACGGCTCAAAAATAGCGGCTGTACGCTTTAGTTTGGCATCGCAGCCAAGCGATGATGTTGTTATACCGGTGGCAGTGTCTGACACAAGCGAAGG
>CAYTIU010000014.1:2446-19799 GCA_964438085.1 uncultured Candidatus Saccharibacteria bacterium
AGTATAACCATTACGCCAGAAAACTGGAATACTCCAGCAGCCAATGAATTACAGATTTTTGGGGTTGATGATGATCTTATTGATGGTGATATTACGTATAATCTTGTAACAGGCGATCCAGCTTCGGACGATCCATTTTATAACGCGCTTGGTGCTGGCGACGTTGCAAACCCATCGTTAACGAATGAAGATGATGATGTCCCGAGCATAGTAATTACAGAATCAGATGATGAAACTATCGTGAGTGAAGCTGGCGCAACCGATACAGTTTTAGTAAATATTGGTACTGAGCCAGCAGATGATAACCAGGTATCTGTAGTTGCTACGCCGGCAAATACCGAGATTGATCTTGGCAATGGTGCAGGCACTCCGGTAGCGCTTACATTCAACGCTGGTAATTGGCAGGATTCCCAAGCAATAACGGTAAGTGCGCTTGATGATACGTTGCTGGAGAGCGATCATGCATCACAAATAACATATACCGTCGATAATGATGCAACGACCGAAGCGCCATACAAAGATTATGCTGGGCTGCCGACTACCTCAGTACAGATTATTGATAATGATACCGCCACTGCTACGCTCGCGCTCACAGATGGGAACGAAACAGGACCTATACCTATAGGCGCAACAGTAAGCTTAAGCAAACAAAACGATACTGGTGCGCCAATTACACTGCTGCTTAACCCAGCTGGCGGCACTGCTACAGCTGGCGATGACTATGCCCAGTTTGCCAACACAACAGTCAGTATTCCGGACGGCGAATCATCAGCGGATATACAGATCGCAACGATAGATGATTCTCTGCTTGAGGGTGAAGAGACGGTTGAGGCAACTATTTCAGACAGCAGCCTTGGGGTAGTGACGATAGCTACCGCGCAAGACACTGCCAGTATTATCGACAATGACGTGGCTGCAGCTACTATTGTTGCAACTACCCCAACAGCAAGCGAAAACCCAAGCGTAGATGGCGCCTTTACGGTTTATCTCAGCAAAACAAATAATACCGGCGCGCCAATTACGGTTACCTATGCAGTAGGCGGCACCGCAACGGCTGATGAAGATTATGCTCCACTTTCAGGAAGCGTGAATATCCCAGCTGGTTCAAGCAGTGCTAATATTGCGGTTCAAACAAGCGGCTACGACGACAGTACCGTTGAAAATAATGAAACCGTTATTATCACGCTGCAAGACGCTAGTCATGGCCAAGTTAGTATCGGCGGTCCAAACTCGGCAACAGTGACTATTACTGATGATGATGGCTTTACAACTAATATTACTGTACTGGACGATGGTAATGAGACCGGACCAACTAATATTCGCTACCGCGTGTCACTATCCCAGGTCAACACCACAGGTACGCCATTTACAATTACACTCAGTGATAGCGGTGATGGTTCGGCAACCTCTGGCGATGACTACCAGGAATTTGGCGGCGTGGTTACTATTCCAGACGGGCAACAATCTGCTGAGTATGAGATTACGGTAATTGATGATGCGAAGCTCGAAGATGTCTACGAAACAGTTGAAGCTGTGCTGTCTGATCCAAGCGAAGGGGAAATTGGCGTTGTATCAGCAACCGCCACGATTACTGATAACGATACCGCTACCGCCACGGTATCAGCGAGCCAAGCACAGGCACACGAGAACCCTTATGAAAATGGCGAGTTTACTATAGCGCTTAGTGCCCAAAACGAAGGCTCAAGCGCCATATTAGTTACCTATACTGTCAATGGTACAGCCACAGCGGGCGAAGATTATGAACCACTATCTGGCACTGCAATGATTGCGCCGGGTGAAACCGACACAGTTGTCACGGTTAACACCGAAGAGTTTGACGATGATGTGTACGAGGGAGACGAAACAGTTATATTAAGCCTGGCAAGCACCAACCATACACATGTTTCAGTTGGCACTCCGCACACTGCAACGGTGACGATTCTCGATGACGAATCAGCGCCGCAGCCACCAGAAGAACCCGAGGAGCCTAGCCAGCCAAGTAACCCTCCAACTGGCAATAATACCTCTCCCGAATCGAGCCAACCGGTATATAGCCAGCAGCGCGTAACGTATATTCCGGCTAGTCAAACTGCTGTTGAAGACCCAGAGGATTCTGACCAAACCACAGAAACGCCAAAGCCACAGCCGGTTGATCAAAAAACCAGAGATATTGATAGAGACGGTGTATCCGATGATGAGGAAGACAAGGCGCATAACAACGGTGATGGTAATGGTGATGGTATCCCAGATAGCCAGCAGGAAAATGTTGCTTCAATGCTCTCACCTGTTACTAATAAATCCGTAACACTCGAGGCGCAGGGCGAATGTTCCACAGTAGAAAAATTTGCGGTTATTCCTGAACAGAAGCTTGCCAAGCAAGACAAGCGCTACAAATATACACATGGCCTCATCGATTTTCGTTTGTCATGCACGAGTCCAGGTAAAAGCGGAGTTGTTACGGTGTACTATGACCAAACTTATACAAACCCCGGCTTGTGGCGAAAGTTTGCGCCTGGCCAGGAAAATTTTGCGACACTTGATTTTGTAAAGCAGGTCAAACAACCAGTCGGGAAGTCTAAAGTTACAGCGGTCAATTACATTATTCGTGATGGTGGCGCGCAGGACGATGATGGCAAAGAAAACGGCAAGATAACCGACCCGGCAGGCTTTGCAGTGCGAACGTTTTATATTCTCGATCTCGGCTGGGTGATACCGGTTATCATAGCAGGTAGTATTGTTGCCTATACGGTGTGGCATAGAGTCCGTGATCGCCACAGATATAACACACTACGATAAGTAACGTACACGATAATGTTGGGAAAATATTATTGACAATAAGGCTTGTCTGTTTATATACTTTAGTTAAGTAACTAAATCAATTTTATGAGAGAAGAAGCATGGATAAAGATGTAAAGATTGAAGAATTGCTTTCAACGTTTCGGCAATTTAAACGGCATATGCACCGTCAAATGGCTACGCATATAGATGCAGATATTTCGGGCGCACAAGCAGAAATCTTAATTGTTATAGGCCGCGGCATGGATCGGTTGCGAGATGTAGCCGAAGCGCTTGATATAACACCGAGTGCGGCAACGCAGCAGCTTAAGCTGCTCCAGCTATCTCATTTGGTTGAAAGCGTAGAGTCACCAGAAGATCGGCGTGAAAACCTTTTAAGCCTGACAAGAAAAGGGCGAATCTTTTTACGGCACTACCGGAGTATGGTGAAGCAGCATGTGCGGCATAGCGTTCATCGGCTCACCGACGAAGAGATAGAACAATTCATATTGATTATGAACAAGATGATGAACAAAGACTGCGAAAGAGACCTGTAATGTTTCATCATATGACGGTACGAGAAAAAATCCTGGTTATGGCTGCCGTTATGTCCGGGCTGTTTTTGGCGGCGCTTGACCAGTCTATTGTTGGTACGGCGCTACCAACGATTGTCCGTGAGTTTAACGGGCTAGATGAGCTGAGCTGGGTAATAACAGCATACTTATTGACCTCAACAATTACTATTCCAATCGCTGGCAAAGTGTCAGATATATTTGGGCGCCGCAAGATATTACTCATAGGTATTACTGTCTTTGTGATCGGCTCCATGCTTACAGGGCTATCGTGGAATATGCTTTCACTAATTGGCTTTAGGGCGCTCCAGGGGATTGGCGGGGGCATACTTATGTCGAGTGCGTTTGCGGTTATTGGCGACTTATTTGTTCCTGCAGAGCGAGGTCGTTGGCAGGGATTCTTTGGTGCGGTGTTTGGTTTGTCATCTGTGGTTGGTCCGTTACTCGGCGGATTATTAACCGACCATGCCTCGTGGCGGTGGTGTTTTTATGTAAATGTCCCAATTGGTATTATTGCGTTTATATTAATCTATAGGTATTTGCCAACTATCCTCGCCAAGGGTGTACGCAAGGGCATTGACTACAGGGGAGCGGCGCTACTGAGTGTTGGCTTAAGTTCGCTACTATTAGGCATGACCTGGGGCGGCACAGAATATCCGTGGGCTTCATGGCAGATTATCGGACTGCTTTCAGCCGCGGTAGTGTTACTTGCTGGCTTTTTATGGCAGGAAACAAGAGCGTCCGACCCAATCATGCCGCTCAGTATTTTCAAGAATAATGTGTTTCGGGTATCGTCAATCATGCTTTTCCTGGTAGGTGTGGCTATGTTCGGCGCTATTGTATATCTGCCGCTATTTGCGCAACTTGTCCAAGGCTCTTCGGCTACAAATTCCGGTATCATTTTGTTACCGTTAGTCATTACGCTCACTATAACAAGCGTAGTCTCTGGCCAGATTACCTCACGGACTGGCAAGTATAAAAAGCTTGCAATCTTTGGTACATTTATGACAACCGGATCGCTTTTCTGGCTCTCGACACTTACGGCTTCAAGTTCGCATGCCGACCTTGCGCTGAGAATGATTCCGCTTGGGCTTGGCCTTGGTATTATGATGCCGCTTTTTAACCTCATCGTACAAAACGCTTTTCCTCAAAAAATGCTTGGGGTGGTCACTGCGTCAGTGCAACTATTCCGAGGCATCGGCTCAACCGTAGGCATAGCGTTGATGGGGATATTACTTAATCATACCTTGAGCAATAAGATAGCTTCATTGCCACAAAATAACTTTACTGAGCAATTATCCCAGCAGCATGAAAAACTTGACGCCAATACATTGCAGCAGATTTTATCAACCGAAGGACAGGCTAAAATAACGGCCGATATTGCTAGCATGCCTGATACGGCTCAGTCAGCTGCAACTACTGCATTCCATGAATTTGTTCATGCCGGGCAGGCTGCAATCTCTATGGCGATTACGCATGTATTCTTTGCTAGTGCTATTATTCTCATTGGCGCGTGTATACTTGTGTGTTTTCTCGAGGAAATTCCTTTGCGTAAATCTATGGAACCAGATCACGGGCCAGTTTAGTAACTGAGCTAGAGTCTTATAATGTCGGCGGGGTGTGTGAGCCGCCAGAGCCAAGACGGAGTCTCGAGTGCCTTATCGAGCTTCAAGGGAATGGCAGAATCAGACCCGGCATGTTTAAACGTAACAGTTCCGACTGTTTGGGGTTGTGAGCCCGGTTTGAGCGTTTGGACGTTGATATGTTCTTGGATTTGCTGGCCTGGCCACACCACAGCTTTATAGCTTTTTTCTGCAACCGCATGTACGGTGCTCCAAGGTGTTTTATATGTCGCAAACACTTGGTGTTTGCGAGCGAGGGCAGTGGTTTGAAAACCTTGCTTTGCTTCGCCAAGAAGTGTTTTTACATCTCTTGCAAGCGCCAAGTGGTTTGGTCCGCCAAGCGTTGCGCCAATAATGGTTATCGGCTCTCCGTCTACAATGTGCTGGGCAGCGTATAACAAACAACTGCCGGCTTCGTCGGTTGTGCCGGTTTTTATGCCAATAACCTGGTCTGTTGCAAGGAGAATATTCGTGCTGTGTATTTCGCCTGCGCCAGGCAGCACAGCAGACTTCTGAGAAACAATATCGGCAACAATAGCGTGCTTGAGTGCTAACGAACCAAGTAAAACGAGATTTGAAGCGGTACTTTTACTGTCTGGTGAAAACCCGCTGGCATCAGCTATTGTTGTGTGGGTAAGCTGATGTTTTTGCAGGTAGTTTTGTGCCGCCGAGAGATATGCCTCCATCGAGCCATATGCCCACACTGCGAGCGTGTCCGCATAATTATTGGCAGAGGCGATCAACATACCCTGCAGGAGTTGATATTCAGTCAGCTGCATGCCAGCCGTAGCTTTAACGATTGATCCTTGGCGCACGAAATACGCATCATACAACTGTGCGTCTGCTGCAGTTAAGGTTATGGTAGGGCCTTGCTGTCCTTCGGTGATTGGTTTTTGGTCGAGTACAACGAGTGCTGTTACGATTTTTGTAATACTAGCGATAGGGACAGCCGTTTGCTCTCCGTGTACCTCAAACACTGCTCCGCTCTGGGTTCCAAGGGCGCTCTGGCCGTATGCTGGCCACGAAAGCTCAGGTGCTGGCGCATCATTTTTTGCAATATCTGACGGCGAAACCGAGGCTGTCACGCTATCCAGCGGCCAAAAAAGCAGCGTGGCGCAATATGCCACAACAAATAAAAAGCTCACCATACGAAACGGAAAGCGGTATGTACGCCGCGATCGATGCGGGCGGGTTTTTCTCATGCTTATATCATAGCGCGATATGCCCTCAATATGCTATAATAGAAGTGTCATTAATAAGATACAAGGGAGTGGATAACGGATGGTAGTACTTATTGTAGTCGGTGTTCTGGTTGTACTTTTAGGAATTTTTCTTATCAGTATTTATAACTCATTAGTAAGGTTAAATATACGCTCAGATGAGGCGTGGAGTGATATTACGGTTCAACTTAAGCGTCGCCTTGATCTTATTCCAAATCTTATCGAAACAGTCAAAGGGTATGCTGCACACGAAAAAAGCGTCTTTGAAGAAGTTACAAAAGCCCGTGCCAATGCGCTCAATGCAGAAGGCGTCAAGGAAACTGCAGAAACAGAGAATCAATTTGAGGGTGCGCTTAAGAGCTTGTTTGCGGTAGCTGAAAGTTACCCAGACCTCAAAGCAAACCAGAATTTCTTGCAACTCCAAGAAGAGCTGGTTGATACCGAAGATAAAATCCAGGCTTCAAGGCGGTTTTACAACGGCGTCGTACGTGATTTTAATACAAAACGAACAGTTTTTCCGAGCAACGTAGTAGCAGGTATGCTCGGATTTAATAAAGATAAAGACTTCTTTGAGCTTGAAGAAGCTGAGATGGCAAAAGCTGGCCAGCCAGTTGATGTAAAATTCTAAAATAACGACTGGCCTATCATTAAAAATCGGAGGAATAAAAGCCATATATGTATAGTGAAATAGCAGCCAATAAGAGAAAAACCATATGGATTATGCTTGGTTTTATCGTATTCGTAGGCCTGTTGGCGTATGCATTCTCTGTTGTTATGGGCAGCACGCCATATATTACAATAGGTGTTTTAATCGGCACGCTCATCTATGTGTTATTTAGCTATTTTGCCGGCAGTAAGATGGCATTGGCGGTAAATGGTGCTAAAGAAATCCAGAAAAAAGATAATCCTCGCTTGTGGCGTATGGTAGAAAACTTAGCTATTACCAATGGTATGCCGATGCCACGGGTGTATATCATGAACGACCCTGCCCTGAATGCGTTTGCAACTGGGCGCGACCCTAATCATTCGGCAGTATGTGTGACAACTGGTATCCTTGATGCTTTGGAGGATTCTGAGCTTGAGGGAGTGTTAGCACATGAGCTCGGCCACATTAAAAACTATGATATTCGCGTTTCGATGATTGCGTTTGCACTTACTACTGTCGTGTCACTGCTAGCAGACTTTATCTTGCACATGGTGTGGTTTAGGGATAACCGGGATACGCCAGCAATAGTTTACGTTTTTGGCATAGTTGCAGCGATTATTGCACCTCTTGTTGCAACGATGATTCAGCTTGCAGTATCGCGCAAACGAGAGTACCTAGCAGATGCAACGGGTGCGCTGACGACTCGCTATCCAGAAGGACTTGCCCGGGCGCTTGAAAAGATTGCCCAAGGCGGCAGTGCTACTCGCACCCAAAATACCTCGACCGCACATTTGTTTTTTGCTAATCCGCTTAAATCAGGCAGCTTAGCTGGGCTTTTTAGTACGCATCCGCCAATTGATGATCGTGTGAAGCGCCTTAGAAAGATGGAAACGCACGCTTAGAGAATGAATCACTATGCCTCAAAAGAAAAAAACATCCAAGAAAAAGCGCTCGGCACAGGCTAAACCTGCAAAGAAAACTTCGCCGCGCGTCTTAAAAAAATCGACATACCAGTCTTTTCGGCTTGCTAAATCAATAAAATATACTGGCCGGGCATTGCCATCGGGTTGGCAGCTCTTGCGCCAAGCTACCCAGGTAATATGGCAACATAAAAAAGTATTAGGCGGCATTTTGCTAGTATACGGACTATTGCAGATTATTCTGGTGCAAGGAATTTTGGCGAGCAATGTAGCTGAAGTAAAAGAAGTTATAGACGAAAGCATTGATGGGCCAACCGCAACATTTGCGATGCTAACATATATGGTTGGTAGTTTTGGGCAAACGGCTAACGCTGAGTCAAGCGTATACCAGTCGATGCTTTTTGTGATTTGTAGTTTGGCGTTTATTTGGGCACTCAGGCAGGTTTTGGCTGACAAAACAATACGGATACGTGACGGATTTTATAAAGGTATGTATCCGCTGATTCCGTTTGTGTTGGTGTTTGCTGTGATTGGGCTACAGACAATTCCAGCGCTTATTGGTGCGTGGCTGTATAGTGTTATTATTGCGAATGGTATTGCAGTGGTGTTTGCAGAGCAGCTGTTTTGGCTGGTTATTTTCCTGTTGTTCCTGCTTCTTTCGGCATACATGATTTGCTCTTCGTTATTTGCGCTGTATATTGTAACTCTGCCAGACGTTGCGCCAATGCGGGCGTTGCGCTCGGCGCGTGAGCTGGTGCGTTATCGCCGCTTGTCTATTGCAAGAAAATTCTTGATGCTTGCGGTTGTTCTGGTTATAGCCGTAGCCACAGTTATGGTGCCGGTTATTATGGTAGCTGCGGCTCTGGCTCCAATTGTGTTTTATATGTTAAGCGTGGTTATTGTTGGGTTTTTGCATGCCTATGTATATACACTATATCGGGAGCTGTTGATCGATGACGAAGCCCAATAAACCTGAAGCGCGCAAACGTGCAGAAATATTGCGGCAAACTATGGCGCAATATGCGTACGAGTATTACGTGCTTGATGTGCCAAGTATAACCGATGCAGTATACGATGGATTGATGCGTGAGCTAAAAGAGCTTGAGGCTGAATATCCGGAAATTGTAACGCCAGATAGTCCAACGCAGCGCGTGGGCGGGGAGCCACTAGAGAAATTTGCCAAGGTGCGGCATTCAAGCCGAATGTTGAGTTTGAACGATGTTTTTAATCGTGAAGATGTGGAAGCGTGGGTTACGCGCATGGATAAGCTGCTGCCAGGTCAAAAGCATGAATTTTTCGCAGATGTAAAAATGGACGGCTTGGCGTGTGCATTGGTGTATCAAGATGGTGTGTTTCAGCGCGCGATTACCCGCGGCGATGGGTTTGTTGGCGAAGATGTAACTGAGAATGTGCGGACAATGGCGTCAGTACCCTTACGGCTGCGTAAGCACAAAGATGCGGCAGCTTTCTTGCAAGGGCGTGTAGAGGTACGCGGCGAGATTATTATCTATAAAGAAGATTTTGAAAAGCTGAACGAAGCGCGGGCAGCGGCGGGCGAGCCGCTGTATGCTAATCCGCGTAACTTAGCGGCGGGCAGTATTCGCCAGCTTGATCCTCGTCTGGCAGCGGCTCGCCCGCTCCGCTTCCGTGCATACGATCTGATTCGTGATAACGCCGCTGAAGTGCCAACATATGATTTTGCGTACGCCACGCTTAAGAAACTCGGTATAGCAGTAAATAGCCAGGCAGCAGTGTTTTCTAGCGTTGATGAGGTTATGGGCTATACCTTATTGTGGGACGAAAAACGCCACGAACTACCATTTATCACTGACGGGCTGGTTATTAAGCTGAATGATCGGGCACTCTACGCGCAGCTTGGCGTAGTCGGTAAAAACCCGCGCGGGGCAGTTGCCTATAAATATCCGGCTGAAGAAGCGACTACCATAGTAAAAGATATTGTATTATCACTTGGCCGTACCGGAGCTGCCACGCCAGTTGCGGTGTTTGACCCGGTGGTGGTCGCTGGAACAACGGTGCAGCACGCCAGTTTACATAACGCAGACGAAATTGCCCGCAAAGACGTACGTATTGGCGATACTGTCGTTATTTTTAAAGCCGGTGATATTATTCCGCAGGTTGACCGTGTACTGCCTGAACTCCGCAAAAAAGATGTAGAGCCGTTTGATATGGAAGCCGAGCTGAAGCGCCAATATCCTGAATTAGATTTTGAACGCCCAGAGGGCGAGGCAGTATATCGTATCAAAGGTGTAACTGGCCCAATTTTACTTAAAAAAGCTTTACAACATTTTGCCAGCAAGTCTGCGCTTGATATTGATACGCTTGGTGAAAAAAATGTCGTTGCCTTGGTAGACGCTGGGCTCGTGCATGACTTGGCGGATATTTATACGCTTACCAAAGATCAAGTTATAGAGCTAGAGCGCTTTGCAGAGGTGTCTGCCCAGAAGCTTGTTGATGCAGTAGCAGTTAAGAAGCAGCCAGAATTACCGCGGTTTATTTACGGATTAGGGATTCGCCATGTGGGCGTGCAAACGGCGATTGATCTTGCCGAAGCGTTTGGTTCGCTTGAGGCGCTTCGCCAGGCAACGCTCGAAGATTTGTTGGCGGTTGATGGCGTGGGTACGGTTGTTGCCGAATCAATCGTGGCGTGGTTTGCCGATGAAGATAACGTGCAATTACTAGCAAAATTTACCGAACTTGGTGTGCAGCCAACGTATCAGAAAAAGGCAGCCGGGCCACTATATGGCAAAAGTTTTGTGATTACCGGCACACTTAAAACAATGGGGCGCGATATTGCTGCCGAAAGAGTACGTGCCTTGGGTGGTACATTCCAGAGTGCCGTTGCCAAAGATACGACTTATTTGGTGGCTGGTGGCAAAGTAGGAGCATCAAAACTTAAAAAAGCCCAAGCATATGGCACAGAAGTTATTGCCGAAGAAGTGTTTTTAGAGCTTATTAAATAGTAAGTTCAGAAAAGACCTATCTTTATATTTTATCATATTTAATTAAAAATTGCAATACCATTTCTAACATTTACAGAGGTGAAAAAGGCAATTTGACACACGTATCTATACAGGTTATGCTTAGTGTAATTCGTGCGCAAAAGGCGACGGAAGCGAAACAAACACTATTATATAAAAACAAATAGATCGTAGTCGCCTTTATGGTGGGCGCGCACGAAAAGCCAGGCTAGACGCCTGGCTTTTATAATGCGGTAGCCTATAAAAAATCACAGTCTAGGTAGTAGCGCCAGATAAAATACGTTACAATAAACATAAGCGTACACATACTAGGGGTAAACTATGATCAAATATTATTATAAAAGCCTGCGTAGCCAGGAACTGAAAGAACTTGACGCCGCCAAGCGCGGAACTTGGGTCTATGTTGAGGCGCCCACAAAAGATGAGATAGATCATCTCGTAAAACAGTTTAAGCTCGAGCCTGGTCATATCAGCGATGCGTTAGACGAAGACGAAATGCCGCGTCTGGAGCATGAAAAAGACCAGACTTATATTTTTGTGCGCGCGGCGTACTCGAAATCCAGCGGCGAGCTTGATACAGTGCCGCTACTTTTTATTTTTGTAGGCGATGTGGTTATTACAATTGCACTGAAGCAGCTCGCCAGCCTCGATATGTTTATACAAAATCGTGTAGATTTTGCCACCACTCAGCGGACTAAGCTTATTTTGCAGATATTGCATCAGATTGTTGAGCAGTATGACAGCTATATTACGCTTGCTAGCAAGCAAATTAAGGTGATCCGGGCGCGCCTGCGTGGGCACGAGATAGCAAACCAGGATTTCATAGATTTTGTAACTATAGAAGATGAATTAAATGAATTCTTATCGGCGCTCATGCCAACTAATGCGACGCTACGCCGCTTGAGCCTGGGGCGCCATTTGCCACTGTTTGAAGAAGACCAAGACCTTGTGGAGGATTTACTTTTGAGTAATGAGCAGTCAATTGAAGCCTGTCGTTCAAACGTAAAATCGATTATCAATATTCGACAGGCGTATAGTTCAATTAGCTCTAATAATCTAAACCGTACCATGAAAATCCTGACGCTCGTAACGGTTATTATTGCGTTACCTAATACGCTTTTCGGTATGTATGGCATGAACGTCAAATTGCCATTTCAAGATTTTATTGGCGCGTATTTTATGATCGTAATCGTCACATTAATAGCGATTTTTGGTATTGTAGCATTTTTAAGAAACCGCCGGATTATTTAACGTAAATTAATCATATAAATAAGGTTGTATATTATTATCACTCATATACCTCCCGAGCCTCTTGCGAAATTCTAGCGCCTCTTTTTCTGCATCGCGTTCGGCAGAAGAGACATTCTTGCTTAGGGCAAGCGAGCCCATTTGTTCCTCTGTATTGGGTTCAGCTTCAACTTCAACTAATGCCTCAGCACCTGTTACCTGAGGCTCGGTTTCGTGTTTTTTCATAATGTTGACCCTCCTACATTAACCTTATACTAAGTTTATTATCTATATCGTGGGCTTGCAAGAGCACAGACAAGTCTATTCTGAGAGCTACACTCCACCGCTCGTTCCAGCTTTACTCAGCTCAAAAGCGGGGAAGACTCCACTTTCTGGGAGGAAAAAAATTTTTGGTGTTCGTCTAATTAATAAAAGTTTGGTGGAGATAGAGGGACTCAAACCCTCGACCTCATCGCTGCCAGCGATGCGCTCTAATCAACTGAGCTATATCCCCGTATTGTGCATACGCTGCCTGTGAGTATAACAGGGGTAGAAATGAAATTCAATAATCGTAGTGCATAAAACACGAGCTTTTTTGCCTTGGGCTTGCTACAATACAAACCATATGGCATTTACAGGTATTCGTACGTGGGTTCGCGGTTTTACTTTATTACACTGGCTGCTACTGGCAAGCTTTATCGTATTAGTTGCATCTTTTGCACTGTGGTGGCAGGTGGTGTACACCAGCCCGCAGCATGTATTTAAGGGAATGCTTAAGAATAACTTTGCAACCACTGGATTCACGCGCGAAGTTAATAGTATAGAAAACGGCTTTAAAGCGCACGAAATGACACAGCTGCAAACTGGCGGCCAGAATATTACGCAGTCTCGTACTACGATTGTGCAAAATAAGGATACCGTTGCAACCAGTTCAATCAGTACAACATCACAAGAGTTTGTCCGATACGACGAGATAGAAACTACCCAAAAAACACCTGATGGTACAACATTAGACTTCAAAGATGCGCTTGGTAAGTGGGCTAAAAACGATACTGGCGCCCCTGGCCAGACATTTAGCCAAATGTTGCTTGGTATTGTGCCGATCGGTAACGTTCCAGCTGATACGCGAAATGAGCTAATGCGTTTTATCGATAAACACACCGTATTTGCACCAGATTATAAGTCGGTAAAAACCAAATCGATAGACGGCAGAAAAGCGTATGTATATAAAGTAAAGATTTTACCGCAATCATATGCCGAAATGCTTAAAATGTATGGCGCAAGCGTTGGTTTTGGCGGCCAAGTTGAGCAAATTGACCCAGCAGCATATGCGGATATGGAGCCAATCAATATAGAAGTGACCGTAGACGTGTTGTCGCGAAATATGGTACGTCTTGCATACGTAGATAGCGAGCGCACAGAAACCTATAGCGGCTATGGTATCCACCAAGAGGTTACTTTGCCGCAAAAGACAATTCCATACGCTGAGCTACAGCAAAAACTCTCAACACAATAGATAGCGTAATAAGAAAGTTTTGTTTTCTCTCGCGTTTTTCCTTATTGGCGTAGTATAATGGCACGTAAGCATAAACGGTAAGGGGACGTGAGTAATGAATCCAACAGATGAATCTGGTAAACCTGATGAGGTTGAACAATCAGGCCAACCTATACATATTGCAGTAGAATCAGATGATATTGCAGAAGCTAACCCTGTGGGCGATGTGATTCAACCGCAAGCAAATACCTCGACACCAGAAGCAGAGGAAGTATTTGTAGCTCCAGCACATGGTACGACGATTGAAATTGAGCCATCTCTTGAAGACCCAGAAGACCCAGAAGATATAGAGAATGTAGATGAACAATCACCAGAAAACCCTATTGTAGAGCCTGAACCATCATTTACACCTGATTCACCCGAAGAGGCGCCTGCTCCATTTGAGCCTGAGCCAATCACGTCTCCGGTATCTCCTGCACCAATTGATGTGACAACGCCAGAAGACAATACTGCCAATATAGACGCAGGCGTTGCCGCAGGTTCACCGCCTGAAACCGCTAAACCATTGTTTAGCCCGGATAATCCAGCTCAAATCCCACCTGTAGCACCCGTTGTTCCGTCAAAAGGTAAGAAAAAGAAAATTCTTGTTATCATTGCAGGTGTTTTGGCAGGTTTACTTGTGTTAGGTGGCGGTCTAGCTGCAGCATATTTTGCGGTGTACCTACCGAACACACCAGAAAATGTCTTACGTGCCGGTATTGCCAACACTGTTCAGCAAAAGCATATTTCTGCGAGTGGTGAGTTCGATTTTAAGCCTATTGATGCCAAAAAAGAAGGTGCTATGGATGCGTTTAAGGTAACCTTCGACACTAAAAATAATATTGAGAAAAAGCAGTCAGAAATTAAGCTGAAGTACACAGCTGCAGGTATCGATTTTCCTGTTGAGGCACGATATGTCGATGATGCTGCATATGTAAAAATTGGTGATCTAAGTACGCTAGTCTCCATGGCAAGAGGCTTTGCAGCATCAGCTGGAGTGGATATATCAGTCTATGAACCGCTTATTAAAGATGTCTCGAGCTTATTGTCTGATCAATGGATTGAGTTTGATAGTACGCTTCTTGATTCGGCTAATCTGTCGTGTACACTCGATACCGATGTTGTGTTTACCGATAGTGACGTAAAATTGCTCGATGAGCTGTTTGCGGAAAAGCCATTTGGCAAGATTGATAGCCATAGTAATGATACGGTAAACGGTAAGTCAGCAATTAAATACCAAATAAGTATTGATGATAATAAGTTAGCAAAATTCCTAGAAGATAAAAAACTCGAACAACTATCTATTGTTAAGGCGCTCGATAAATGTGCTGATCCTGATGATGGTACACTTTTAGATACAGAGGAGCTTGCAGATGATGACACAACTCCTATAACCCTATGGGTAGATAAAGATGCAAAGCGTATCGTAAAAGTAGCTGCACATTCAACAGAGCAAGATGCAAAAGAAGAAAATTTTGAGGGTACCATACAGGCTACATTAGCGTACGATACGGTTTCTGTTAGTAAGCCAGAGGACGCGAAGCCGGCTATGGAAATTTGGGGTCAGTTGCAAGAAAAGCTTGCACCAATTTTTGGTACAATGTTTTCTGCTGGTATTGATGGCATGACAGATGATATAGACGGTGATCCTACAGAAGAAGACCTTGATATCGATGACATTGACTTTGAAGATGGAGATTTTGAGGATTTTGAAATCCAGTAACACTATAGGTATATGAGGAAGCTCATTCGTTCATTTGCAAGTTTGTACAGCGTTTCATATCCGTTAGCGCTTGTATGTGCATTGCAAGGTGCGCGGTACAAAACACCTGCTTTTATAGCTTGGTTTGTTAAGACGAGCGATTTTTCTAATCGAAAAGCCCAACATAAACAACTACAGCTTAGAGGCAAGATACTATATGCCTTTTTACTGTGTTTTATTGCGCTGAGCATCGTGAGTGGCGTGGCACTTATTGCAGCACGTATCGAAGATATTATCCCCGAAGGATATATTTTTGGGGTTGCGATCTTTTTGGCAATACCGCTCTTAGCGGCGCTTGCACTAGGTAACATATGTATAGCGTGCCTGGGGCTTATTAACGCCAAAAGCCTCGGCAAACGCGCACTTTGCGTGCTGCTTGAGGCGCAAGTTGTACGGCTCCGCAAAAAATACCAGTTTAGCGTAGTAGCAGTTGCCGGCAGTGTAGGTAAAACATCAACAAAACTGGCTATCGCCCAGACACTGGAGCATGCTGGAAAACGTGTACGCTACCAGAGTGGTAATTATAACGATCGCCTTACTGTTCCGTTAGTAGTGTTTGGGCACGATTTACCAAATCTTTTTAATATCAAGGAGTGGCTGCGGATTATACGGGCAAATAACAAAATTATTCGGCAAGGGTATGAGTATGATGTGGTGGTGCTTGAACTTGGTACCGACGCGCCCGGGCAGATTGCGCAGTTTGCATATTTGCTGCCAGATATTTTAGTAGTTACCGCTGTTGCTGAGGAACATATGGAATATTTTGGCACGCTTGATGCGGTTGCTAAAGAAGAATTAAGCCTTGTAGGTTACGCCAAACAGACTCTGCTAAATACTGATGACATTGCCGAACAATATCGGGAAAGCCTTACGTATATAGGCTATGGCATGATGCATAAAAATGCTGATTATTATATTGAATCGACCTCAGAAACATTGCACGGACAAGAGGTACAGGGTTTTATTCATAGCAAGAATTTCGTAAAAGGTAAGATAGTATTCCTTGGTTCCCAGGGCAGGAAAATTGTACTTGCAGCCGCGGCGGCGGCGCATATGCTCGAAACTCCTTCTGAAGTACTCGACAGCGCTATTACAAAGTTACAGCCGTTTTCTGGCCGCATGCAAGTGCTTGCTGGCATTAAAAGCAGTACGATTATAGACGACACCTACAATGCTACTCCATCGGCGGTGGAAGCTGCGCTGCAGGTGTTAACGGGTGCTCGAACATCGCAGCGTATTGCGGTATTGGGCAGTATGAATGAACTTGGAGATTACAGTGCCGAGGCACATAAGACAATTGGTGCTTCAATAGACGCATCTAAAATATCACTTGTGATAACAATCGGTGCGCTTGCGCGGGACTATATAGCACCAGCAGCAAAAGAACAGGGCTGTGAGGTTGTGTCATTTTTGAATCCGCATGAGGCTGGGCTATATGTCAAAAAGCATCTAAAAGAAAAGAGCGTTGTACTGGTAAAGGGCTCACAAAACGGAGTCTTTAGCGAAGAAGCAGTCAAGCCGCTTCTTGCGAGCAGTACCGATGAACAGAAATTAGTGCGCCAATCTGCATACTGGATAAAGCAGAAGCGCAAGCAATTTAAGTTGCCCGCTTGAGCGCTGCTTGAACAATCTGGTCAACAAGTACCGGCATAGGTATACCAGCCGCTTGCGCAGCTTTTGGCGTGAGGCTTTGCTCGGTAAAACCAGGCAATGTATTTGTTTCGAGTACAAAAAGTGATGAATCCCTGATAATAATATCGGTGCGCGATATGTCTTGGCAGCCTGCTTTTGTGTGAATGATGCAAGCAAGTTTTGCCGCTTGCTCTTGTAGTGCCGGCGAAACATGTTGTGGCGGGCAGAGTTCCTGGGATTCGCCGTTATACTTATTTTCGTAATCAAATTCGCCATCGGTTGGAGGGATAATCTCAACCATCGGCAGTGCACGATCGTTTAATACCGTAACTGTTGTTTCAACACCGTCAATAAGTTCTTCGATGAGCATACGGCCATAGGTATCAAACGCGCTATTAAACGTAGGTTTATCGAGGGCTGAAACGTCACGCACAATAAATGTGT
>CAYTIU010000015.1:0-19533 GCA_964438085.1 uncultured Candidatus Saccharibacteria bacterium
AAGGTGTAAATAAGATCCTCAACCGACTGCACGCCAAGCTGCCGCAACTTGCCTGCAACTGCCTCTCCCACGCCTGTAAGCTCAGTAACTGGATTATCCATATCACCTTAATTATAGCGCCTCGCCCTAAGAATACAGCGGCAAACGTACTATTTTGCTTTTTTAACCAAGAAGAAGACACTTGGGCCAAAATAAGTATTCGCAAGTGTTGGTTGCAGGGATTTTTCAACAGCGAGCATAAGTTTTCGCGGAACAACCTTCTTAAGCCCAGGGCTGCGCAAGTTTGATACCGAAAGCGTCCGTTCAACCTTAAGCCCAGCATGCGCAAGCTGTTTTATCACCGTGCTTGGATTGTGGTTTACAAATGGTATTTCATCGTCGCGCTTATTTTCTTCTGATCGGATATCTACTGGCTCTATCGGTAGTTTCTTGCCTTTTAGCGCATGCTTCATTCGATTACGCCCGTGCGCATAATTAGCAACCTCTAAAATAAGGTATCCGTCGTCGTTCAAAACTCGGTGGAATTCCTTAAATTCTGGCGTAGGATCCGGCAAATGGTGCATTACGCGAATAACCGTTAATAAATCAACTGAATTATCTTTAAATTTTAGGTCTCCCGCCTGCAAAAGCTTACGGTCAATCTCAGGGTGGTCTTTCAAGAATTCTTCGGCAATATCCAGCTGCTGCTGGCTTGGCTCGGCCAATGTAACCTTATCTGCGTACTCTTCGAGCAACAAACAGAGCCGCCCATACCCGCCGCCAACATCTGCTGCGTGCTTAAAGCGCTTGCCCTTAATAAGCCGCTTGATTGCGATCTCTTCTGATGCGTGCTCATAATCACGCCCGTTCCAATAATGTAAATAGTTGTGTTTCGGATCATTATACTGGTCCGCCACTCGAGTTTTTCTCGCCTGCGGCTTCTTGGCAGTTGAAGGTTTTTTACTTGTAGATTTTGTCGTATTTTTACTCATAGCTATAAAGTATACCAGCTTACTGTAGTTCTACCAGTGCCGAATCTTTGTATTTTTTACCTTTTCTTAAAAGCAAGCGCCCAGCCTGAAAATCTTGCGGCTCAAATTGCTCGCGCTGTATCTTTTGCCCGTTGGCTGAAATTGCATTACCTTGCAAAAGCCGCCTTGCCTCAGTATTAGATGACGCCAGCCTGCTCTCTACCAACGCTTCAATAACAGAAGTATGTTCTGAAATAGTTACGGCTGCTAACTCTTGCCTCAGCTCGTGAAGCGTTTCATCAGTTACAGCATTGTTTATTGAGCCGCTAATTAACACCTCTGTTACTTCTTGGGCGATCCGGTTTTTCTCTGGCCCGTGTACCAGTTGAGTTACCGCGCTCGCCAGCTGCTTTTGCGCATAACGATTTTCTGGATTTTGCACATGCTTCGCTATAATATCCTGAATCTCAGGCTCCGCCAGCTCCGTATAAATCTTAAGATAATCTTCAACGCCCGCGTCATCAATATTAATCCAAAACTGGTAAAACTGCGTTGGCGACGTTTTAGCAGCGTCAAGCCATACCGCGCCTGCTTCGCTTTTGCCGAACTTTACCCCGGTAGCCTTGTTTATCACTAATGGCGCCGACCACACATGCGCCTCTGCTCCCGCAATACGGCGAACCAGATCAACGCCGGTAATACTATTTCCCCACTGGTCTGCTCCGCAAATTTGCAGCGTCACACCCTTCTCCCGGTAAAGATGAAGAAAATCATACCCTTGCATTAAAGAATAGCTAAACTCAGCATAGCTAATACCACTGCCGTCTTCGCCCAAACGGCTTTGCACAAAATCGCGCCCCAGCATCTGGCTCATAGGCACGTGTTTACCGATATCACGCAAAAATTGCACATAACCTATGTCTTTGAACCACTCGTAGTTATCGACTATGTCAATATCTTGGCCAAGTAACGCTTGGTACTGCGCAACGATGTTATCTTTATTTTTCTCAATCTCTTCTTGGGATTTTAGGTCACGCTCAGCTGCTTTACCGTCTGGATCGCCAATCAACCCTGTTGCGCCGCCGACTAATAGGACTGGCTTGTGTCCGTATTTAATAAAGTGGCGCAGCATCATCACAATAGCAAGGTTGCCAATAGTCATGCTGGGTGCACTTGGATCCACACCAAGATAAAACGATACTGGATCACCATCGAGTTCTTTTATATCTTTATAGGTAGTCTGGTTTACAAAACCACGCCATGTAAGTTCTTCTGATAATGTCTGTTTACTCATAGTTATTTTTAGTATACCGTAATCTGTACGCTTTTGAGTGATTTTCGTTTACTTTTGCCTTTAGAATATTACTGGTTGCCTACGTATATTTTTGCTATAATTCATGGTACATCTGATAGATCAAATGTGGGTATAGGAGAAGTTAAACAACTACATGAATAAACCTAGAAAAAATATTGGGCGCAGGCGCCGGCAAAATACCTTTACGACTAAAAGCGGAAAGACCATCAAACTCAACCGTTCGCTATCTGAACGAACAAAAGCGCGGAAAGATCTGCGGGCTCGTGAAAAGGCTGCTTATTTAAGTACCCTGCCAAAGAACCGCTTTAAGCGAATGCTGTATCGTATGCACCCGAAGCGTATGGCTACATATTGGTTTAGCCGCGAGGGCGGTGTTATGGCGCTCAAAGTCGCTGGTGTCGGTATTGTGGCTGGATTTCTCATTATTGTTGGTACATTTGCCTATTTCCGTAAAGATTTGCCTAAAATTACCGATATCGAGGGTTCAAGCATTGGCGGCAGCATTACGTATTATGATCGCAGCGGGCAGACTGTACTATGGCAAGATTACGACGCTATTCAGCGCTTCCCGGTAGAAGACGAGAACATCTCAAAACACATCAAAAACGCAACTATTGCTATTGAAGATAAGAATTTTTATAAACATGGTGCATTTGACGTTACCGGGCTTGCCCGTGCAGCTTTGAATGATGTTACTAACGGCGGGCCACGCCAAGGAGGCTCAACAATCACCCAGCAGCTGGTAAAACTTAACCAGGACTGGACCGAAGACCGCACCTATACCCGGAAGATTAAAGAGTTAATTCTCGCAGTCGAGCTTGAACGCGAATACACCAAAAAGGAAATTCTTACAGGCTATCTTAATATTGCGCCCTATGGTGGTATTGAGTACGGTGTAGAGGCCGCCGCACGTAATTATTTCCATATTAGCGCAAAAGACCTTGATTTGGCACAGTCGGCGTTTTTAGCTGCCATACCGCAATCTCCAACGTATTATTCTCCGTACAGCCAAGATTATAGCCGCGAAGCACTGGTTGGGCGCCAACACTATATTCTTGATCAAATGGTGAGCCAAAACATGGTCAGCAAAGACGAGGCTGAAAAGGCAAAACAAGTTGATGTCATTGCCTCAATCCATCCGAGACAGCCCAAATATAGCGGCATTAAAGCGCCGTATTTCGTTTTAGCCGCCAAACAAGAACTTGAGCAAAAATACGGTACCAGTACAGTCAATCGAGGTGGCTGGAAAGTGACCACAACCCTAGATATGGGGCTTCAGGAAGAAGCCGAAAAACAAGTTGCTAACACGCTGCCAATTATAAAGAGGCAGAAGGGTGACGTAGCTGCTTTTGCTGCAGCAGATGTACAAACCGGACAAATGGTTGCGGTAGTTGGTGGCGTTGATTTTAGCAATAAAGAATTTGGTGAAATTAACTATGCCCAGACCGAACTGCCGCCTGGATCAAGTTTTAAGCCATATGATTACGCATCGCTGATAGAGAACTCCACCTCTGCTGGAGCTGGCTCTGTACTCTATGATATACAAGGCCAAATCACTGGCTATCCATGCACCAATAAACAACGTCCACAAAATGGCGGCAATTGTCTATGGAATTATGACTTCAGGTACCCAGGAGCACTGACACTACGCTATGCGCTTGGCGGTTCACGAAACGTACCAGCAGTAAAATCAATGCTGATAGCTGGCGTAGAAAAAACTATTAAAACTGCTGAATCTATGGGGCTTGCGAGCGGCTACAATTGTTATGCCGATGAAAAACTTACGCAAACCTCCCAGTGTTACGCATCGGCCGCCATTGGTGACGGTGCATACCTCAAGCTAGATGAGCATGTTAACGCCTACGGTACATTCTCACGCGGCGGAAAATACATACCTCGGACTTACATACTCCAGATAGATGATGCAGGCGGCAAGACACTCGATAAATGGAAGCAGCCTGACGGTAAGCAAACTATCCGCCCAGACACCGCATACATTGTGACTGATATGCTTTCGGATCCGCGCGCAAGTTATATGAGTCAAAAAATACATGAGTCTAATGGCTGGAAATTTGCAGTTAAAACCGGAACCACAAACGACGCAAAAGACGGATTGATGATGGGCTATTCTGCAAAATATGCCGCAGGCGTGTGGGTTGGATATCATGATCGTACTCGTGAAATGAGCGGCTTCATGGAGACTATGACTCGGCCAATTTGGTTTAACTGGATGAAAGCTGCCCACCAAGGCCAAACTGCTAAAAACTGGGAAAAACCAGAGGGTGTTAAAACCGCTCCAGCATATATCGTGCGCAACCATGTGGGAAGCGGCTCCAGGGAGCCAAGCCCAGCAAATGACCTATACCCTTCTTGGTATAAGCAAAAGTCATCTTCAAACACTTCCCAAGTAATTGATCGGGTATCAAACAAACTTGCGACAGATTGTACGCCTGAAGCAGCCAAACAAACTGCATCAAACGCAAGGACTAGTAGCTTCTCTGTTGATATATTCGTAGATTCCGGCGGAAGAGCAAGCAACTCTGCAGCAGCCAATACTACCGCTACAGATGATGTCCATAACTGTAGTGACATCAAGCCATCTATCACTATCATGAATCCGACAACTCCATGTGTCGTCAATAATGTGTGTCAGATAACTGTCACTATTGTACAGGGCACACACGCACTCGTTGACCCTGCCCGTTCAGTAGGCGGCGGAACAGTTGACCTGCTCATAAATGGACAAAAAGTTGGCTCACAGGGCGCTGCAGGATCGCTAGTCTTTACATACACACCAACCGCGGCTGGTACAGTATCTATCTCGGCCAATGTTATTGACAGTGTACTATATTCTGCGAGCTCAAACTCGCTGTCGGTCACGTTCGCCAACCAGCCTACATCACCGCCAGCAAACAGCGATGATGACTAGGCTAAGCTAATTATTGGCTCTCATCATAAAGCTAACTTTTACCTGCTATTTGGTATTAAGAAACGAATTGAGCGCGCTTCGTACATCTGTAGTGGTATAAAGAGACTTTTCAAGCGCCTTACTTAAGCCTTTGGTTTTTGGTCCAATTGCGCCTTCAAACCCTAATTTCTTTGCTTCACTCAGCCGTTTATCTGCAAAAGGCACATGGCGCACTTCGCCAAGTAACCCTACTTCACCAAAGACAACGACATTTTTTTGTAGTTGCATGCCTTTGGCAGCAGAGCCTATAGCCATACATACAGCAAGGTCAGCAGCTGGCTCATTGATTTTTATACCGCCAATAATATTAATATAGATGTCCTGTTCAGCTAAATTAAGTTTTGTTCGCTTTTCAAGCATAGCAACTAAGACATTAAGCCTATTCAGGTCAAAGCCACTCGCAGCGCGGCGCGGATACCCATAATTTGTACGATTCACTAAAGCCTGTACTTCAACGAGTATTGGTCTGGTGCCCTCAAGTGTTGCTAGTACAACTGACCCGTCGCTAACTTGCCGCTCAGCCAAAAGAGCTGCTGAAGGGTTTTCAACCGGTATTAGCCCCTTATCTTGCATTTCAAAGATGCCTGATTCATTGGTTGAACCGTAGCGATTCTTAACCGCGCGTAACACCTTAAAACCACCATAGCGATCACCATCAAGCTGCAGTACAACATCAACCACATGTTCTAGCACTTTAGGGCCAGCAATTGAGCCTTCTTTCGTTACATGACCAACCAGCACAACAGCGGTATGCGCTTGTTTGGCTGCCTCGGTGATTATCTGGGTGCTCGCAGTTATTTGGCTCACTGTACCAGCAGCCGAGGAGAGTTCATTTACCGTAATCATTTGGACAGAATCAACAATGACTAGTTTGAATTCCCCCTTAGCTATCGTAGCGGCAATATCATTAGCGGAATGAGCAGTTGCAATCTGAAGCTTCGATGCCGCAACACCGAGCCGTTCAGCTCGAATTGCTACTTGGTGCGCCGATTCTTCGGCACTTACGTATAGGACCGGCACCTTACTTCCAGCGCTTTGAGCGACTTGCATGAGCAAAGTGCTTTTCCCAATCCCTGGCTGACCAGCGATAAGATTGATGCTGCCTGCTACAAAACCCCCGCCTAATACTGCGTCTACATCAGATATACGAGTTGGTATCCTGGCATGATCTTGTTTGACTGATTTACTGACTGATTGTGGCGTAAGTATGTGTCCAGATTTCTTACCAGCGACTATACTTTCCGCCGGAAGCTGTTCAATTAAAGTATTCCACTCATGGCAATTAAAGCAGCGGCCGCTCCACGCTGCTGATACTGCGCCACAATTTGAACACACATATTGATGAACTTCGCGTTTTGCCATACTACCAGTATAATGCAAAAAGATAAGATAATTCTTAATTTATGTGTTGAGGCCTGCTATCTATCGCCTTAATGAGATCCTGTTGTTCTAAAACAACTTTTTTATATTCTTCATAAAGCTTATTGTATGAATCTACCATTTTCGACAAAAAGCTCACTTGTTTGTTATAAAGAGTAACTTTATTGTTATAATTTTGTATCCGATTATTAAGTGTCCCGACGTCAGTATTTCCAAAATTACTTCTTTCGGACTCTATAGCAGCAGACTCGTGCATCAGTGACTCATGCTCTTTTTTGAGCGTCTCATCTTTCTCTTCAATCTGCGGTCTCATATTTTTAAGTTGCGCCTCATAACGCCGCGCCTCTTCTTTTCTTTTGGCAAATAGCTCCTCGTAGTTTTCAGAAAACTCTACAATCTTTTTACGATCGCTAAAGTAACGGGCGTAATACTCTTCCAGCTCAGATGGCAGATCCTTTACTTCTGTACCAAGTATGGAGTGTAGCTCATGTGGCACTACTGAAGCGTCTTTTTTCTCATACTCGGCTACTGTTTTTTTAATCCGCTCATTCGTAATCTTTGCATAGACATCTGCTGTCAAAGTATCTATACGTTTGCGCTCAGATGAAGATAAACGATCATAGGCAGCATGTAAAAACTCATGGGCGGCAGTTACCTGCTCAACGCCCTCGAGACGATCATCGTCAATACGAAAAATAAAAATACCTTTTGCTTCTGAGTAACAACCAAGGACAATAGTAAATTCAGTATCACTACAGTGTGTATAGAATGAGTCCCGTGGCTCAATCTGTGGATGATACACATAGAAAACCTTCCGGGCTGCATCGTTCATGGTTGTTTGGTCAGCCAGGGCAACTATGTCGGTAGAGGGCTCATAGCCACGTAAACGCCACCAGTCGTAGACTGCCTGACGCTGAAAAAATAAAAACCCAACGAAAAGCCATACGACCAAAACTGCGGTGAGCGATACAAATAATCGTTTACGGGAAACCTCAACCATACTTACGTATAAGTATACCGCTTATGCGTATTATTCGCTACTTGTTGTGTATACTAAAGCGCCTTTTCTGGCTGATACTTTTACAATACTCCCTGTTGCATATTGTTCATCAAGCAAATTTATCGAGATGTGGTCTTCAAGCGTATCTTGTATGAGTCGACGAAGTGGACGGACGCCATTTTTAACATCATAGCCATGCTCAAGAAGATATTGCTTGCCAGCAGCAGTTATTTCCACACCAATGCCTTTCTTAAGTAGACGTGAGCGTAAATCATCAACCTGCAGGTCAATAATCTTGAAAATTTCTTGCTTCGTGAGCGCGTGGAATACAATAGTTTTATCAATTCTGTTCAGTAATTCTGGGCGCATCGCTTTCTTAAGCTCCTCGAGCACCTTATCTTTATTTGCCTCGTGGAGTGCTGCTAGGTCATCTAAATCAGCAGTATTGTGCGCACTAAATCCAAGATGTGCTTCTTTTTGGAGTTTACTTGCGCCAATATTACTTGTCATGATGACAATTGTATTAGTAAAGTCAATTTTGCGGCCTTTTGCATCACTCAAATGTCCATCTTCTAAAATCTGCAACAGGATATTAAAGGTTTCTGGGTGAGCTTTTTCGATTTCATCGAATAGCACCACGCTGTACGGTTGGCGCCTTACCTTATCTGTTAGCTGTCCGCCCTCATCGTAACCGACATACCCGGCAGGCGCGCCAACTAATCGAGCTACGTTGTGGTGTTCGCCGAACTCGCTCATATCAATTTTAATCAGTGCTTCATCGCTGCCAAAGAATTCCCGGGCAAGCACGCGCGCCAGCTCTGTTTTTCCTACGCCTGTTGGCCCGAGGAAGATAAATGAGCCAATTGGACGGCGTCCGCTCGATACACCCGAACGGCTACGTCGGACTGCGCGGGCAACTGCGGTAACTGCCTCCTCTTGCCCGATAATATGTTTACCGATATTCTTCTCGAGATTCATTAAGTATTTTGCTTCTGAGCGAATTACTTTCCCTACCGGCACGCCAGTCATACGAGATACCACCTCTGCAATGTCTTCGCTTGAAATCACTAGGCGCTTGGCGTGCTTATCTGTTGCATGGAGCTTTTCAAGCTCCTCGTGTATCTGACTGGCGCGAGTCTTTTCTCGTGCCGCCCGCTCATAATCTTCTGCGTCAACCGCATCATCAATCCGAGCTTCCACTAACTTCAGTTCTTTTTGTAAACGTCGCACATCAGGCGGTGTCTTGCCTTTGTCAACACGTAAGTGCGCCGCGGTTTCATCAAGCAGGTCAATTGCTTTATCTGGCATAAACCTATCATTCACATACCGGTCTGCCAACAACACGGTGTCGTCTAGCACCTCGTCACTGATTTTAACGCCATGATATTCCTCATAGTGCTTGCGTAAGCCCTTCAAAATAGCCAGCGTTTCGGATGTATTAGTCGGTGGTACTTGGATAGGCTGTAAACGCCGTTCAAGCGCGGCATCTTTCTCTATATGCTTGGTATACTCATCGGTTGTTGTTGCTCCAATAAGCTGAATTTTACGACGAGCCAATGCAGGTTTTAATATATTACCTGCGTCCATGGCACCTTCAGCTGCGCCTGCGCCCACAAGCAGGTGAATTTCATCAATAAATACGATCGTGCGCTTATCAGACTCTAGTTCTGCCATAACTTTCTTAAGGCGATCTTCAAACTCACCGCGATACTTTGTGCCAGCGATCATAGCCGCTAAATCAAGCATTACAATCCGCTTGTCTAAGAGTGCGTCAGGGATATCTTCGCTTGCAATACGCTGAGCAAGCCCCTCGACAATCGCTGTCTTGCCAACGCCAGGCTCGCCAATAAGTACTGGGTTATTTTTTGTACGACGATTTAATATCGTAATCATACGGCGGATTTGCGCATCGCGGCCAACAACTGGGTCAAGCTTGCCGTTCTGCGCTTGTGCAGTCAGATCAGTGCCATAAAAATCAAGCGCTGTTTTACGCCCGCTGCTCTTGCGTACCGCTGTGCGTCGCCCCTGCTGGACATTACTACTATTGTCATCAAACTGTTGGCGATTTAAGAATCGCTCCAGTTCAGCAACTACGGCGTCAATATTGATATTCATGTCGCGCAGCAAGATAGTCGCACGCGCATTTTTCTGCGTTAATATACTGTATAAAATGTGTTCTGTGCCGCAAAATTCCTGTCCATAATCTTGTGCTATATCAAACGCCATCTTAAGCGTCAGCTTGACTGTTTCGCTTAAACCCTTTGCACCGATATTTATAACAAGTGCTCGCGGCGTTAAATTAAGTGCCATACGCGCGCGGTCAAGCGTCACGCCAGCATTTTCTAACACCTTAGAACCAATGCTCGTATTTTGGGCGAGCAACCCAAGTAGTAAATGTTCTGTACCTATGTATGCGCTGCCAAGTTCGCGCGCAATTTCATCAGCATGGCGCAAGCTTCCGTGCGCATTATTGGTAAACTTTTGACTGTATTCATTAAAATCAGAGTTATTTGGCATCATATTTCTTGCCCCCTCCTAGCGATTTCTTATACGTCGCTCCTACCATCATAACAAATTAGCACTCTGCGTGCAAGAGTGCTAATTTAGTCTCTTCTACAGTTAAAGTAGGTTTCGGATTTGCTCAAAAGTAATCCATTTTGCGAGTCGATCGAATCTGCTTCAACACCATGTTCTTCAATACCATATCGCCTAGGGCTGTCATCTTCACGCCGTATGCCATACATAGTGTACTTATCTTCGCCACCATCAATACCTGCCAGATTATGCGTAGTCTTAACCTCCGAACTCAATAATGCCCGCAAAAGGCATCTATAGCATTCATCTGGTATAGCTGATTCCCAAAAAATACCATTACAATCGGAGGTACTCTCTGTAGTAATAGGTAGTGGGCAATGCTCAGCCATAAGCTATCTCAAAAACCTTTAGTCGCCGTGTTCTTCAATTGCTTCAAGTAGGCTATTTTCAAGTTCGCTCTTGCGTTTGAGTTTTTGCGTAACTGGCTTTGCCTCTGCTTTTGCGCTCTCTGCTGGCTGGTCGGTTTTTTCGGCTTCGATATCGAGCTCATAACCAGTTAGTTTACTCGCCAAGCGCACATTTTGCCCACCCTTACCAATAGCAATGCTCAGCTGGTCTTCAGGCACTATAACAGTAGCCTTTTTATTGGCTTCGTCAATTTGTACGCGCGTGGTTTTTGTCGGGCTAAGCGCATTCGTAATATATTCAACCGGGTCATCGCTCCAGACAGTGATATCGATCTTTTCCTGCTCGCCGATTTCGCTCATAACTGCGTTTACACGAGTACCATGGCCACCAACAAAGGTACCAACCGGATCAACCCCAGGTACTGTTGAGTTTACTGCGATTTTGCTACGAACGCCTGCTTCGCGCGCGATACCTTTAATCTCTACGGCGCCACTTTCCATTTCAGGCACCTCAGCGCTAAATAGCCACTCAACAAACTGTGTATTACCACGCGATACAACCAATTGCGGGCCATGGAAACCACGCTCAACATCCTTAAGATACACTTTTAGTCGTTGACCAGGATAGTATCGCTCGCCCTGGATTTGTTCGCTTCGCGGCATAATACCTTGCGCCTTACCTAGGTCGAGACGCACGATATTACCTTCTGCGCGGGCAACCAATGCATTAACAACCGTACCGATTTTATCGCTGTATTCTTCAAGTACTGCTTCGCGCTCAGTTTCACGCAAACGCTGCAGGATAACCTGCTTTGCAGTTTGTGCAGCTACACGGCCAAAACTTTCGACTTTTTGGTGTACTTCAATTTCATCGCCAACCTTGACATCTTTCTTCATCACTTGGGCATCTTTAAGGCTAATCTCGTAAGCTGGCTCACTGGCCTCCTCAACCACTTCTTTCATGACATAGGCATCAACATCACCGGTATGAAGATTCATGTTTACGCGAACCTCTTGCTCGCGCTCGCCATAATCGCGGCGATACGCTGCTGCCAGCGCTTGCTCAACAACATTTTGTACAGTTTCTTCCGGTAAGTTTTTTTCCTCTGCAATTGCCCGGAGCGCAGTTGCAAGTTGTTTCATATCTAATTCCATATTCTTCCTTTCTCTTAGAGTTTCTTCGTCCCTTTACGTGTCTTATACGAAAAAAGTCGACCACTGGCGGCCGACTGCAACACGTATTAGTATACGGGTACTCTGCGTTGTTGTCAAACCAACACAGGCTAGAAAGCCTATACTTTGCTACACTGATGGTATGACGAAAACAGTAAAAAGACTCTATGAGCAATTTGTGCCCGAGCACTACACACTCCATATTAAGCCTAATAGCGAAACTATGCATTTCATCGGTTCTGTCGAAATTATCGGCAAAAAAGCTGACCGGCCAAGTAAGCGCATCACGCTCCACCAAAACGGACTTACCATAACTAAGGCAACGGTCATAAAGCATGATAAAAATGGCGACCAGCCAATAACTATTACTCGAATCAACAATCAAGACACGCTCCACGAAGTACGCCTACATAGTGATCAAACACTCTATCCAGGTAACTACACGCTACAACTTGAGTTTGAAGCGCCCATTACTCCGAATATGTCTGGACTATATCCCTGTTTCTTTAAGCACGACGGAAAAGAGAAGAATCTCTTGATGACGCAATTTGAAAGCCATCATGCCCGGGAAGCTTTTCCGTGTATTGACGAGCCAGAAGCTAAGGCTACATTTGACCTCTCGATTACCGCGCAGAAGGGGTTGACTGTACTTGGCAATACCCCCATTAAAACAACCGAAACTAACGCAGACAAGACGGTAACCACAACTTTTGAAACGTCACCTAAAATGTCTTCGTACCTCTTAGCTTTTGTGATTGGCGAGCTACATAAAAAATCTGGCGAGACCAAGAGTGGCGTAGAGGTAAATGTATGGGGAACTGTCGCCCAACCAGTCGAGTCTTTCGACTTTGCACTTGATGCTGCTATTAAAATTACTGAGTTCTTTGAAGATTACTTTGATGTGCCGTATCCGCTGCCAAAAGCCGATCACGTAGCCGTACCAGATTTTTCATCAGGCGCGATGGAAAACTGGGGGCTTATCACCTACCGCGAAGCGGTGCTCCTGCTGTACCCTGACGTTACTTCCCAGAGTACCAAAGAGCGAATTGCGCTGGTTATTGCCCACGAAACCTCACACCAGTGGTTTGGTAACCTCGTGACCATGAAGTGGTGGGATGATCTCTGGCTCAACGAAAGTTTTGCCAACATGATGGAGTACGTTGCAGTTGACGCGATTTTCCCAGAGTGGCATATTTGGGATAGCTTTGTAACAATGGAGGGGCTTTCGGCATTCCGCCGCGACGCCACGCCAGGCGTCCAAGCTGTCAAAACAGCTGTAAACCACCCGGATGAGATCAGTACATTGTTTGATCCTTCAATTGTCTATGCAAAAGGCGGCCGTTTGCTTTATATGCTCAAAAACTATCTTGGCGAAGATGCGTTTCGTACTGGGCTACGGCAATATTTCACAAAACATGCTTATAAAAACACCACTGGTGCAGATTTATGGGAAACTCTCTCGGCTGCGAGTGGTAAGGATGTGGCTGGCTTTATGAATTCATGGCTAGAGCAATCTGGTTTTCCTGTACTGCAAGCTAACCAAACAAATACCACACTTGAGCTCACTCAGTCACATTTTCTGGATAATCCTAATAAAACGGATAAAGATCGTCTTTGGACTGTACCGCTTTTCTCAGATCATCATGACATACCAGAGACACTTTCTGAAGCTCATAAGACATACACGCTGGGTGATCAAGAATATGCGCTTTTCAATAGCGACGCGCGTGGCCATTATATTGTGCAATACCAAGAGCCAAAGCACCGCGAAGCACTTGTCGCCCAAGTTGCAACTGGTAAGCTTTCAAACGCCGACAGGTTGATGCTACTCAATTACAGTTCTATGCTTGCCCGGGCAGGCTACCAATCATTTGCCGAAACGCTCGAACTTCTTGCCGCTTATACCGACGAATCCGAAGAATCAGTGTGGGATATGATGTCGCTTATTATTGCTGACACGCGGCGTTTTATTGATGTAGACGCCGCGCTTGAAGATAAGATTAAAACGCTCATTCGTACGTTGGTACAGAAACAATATAAGCGTCTCGGATGGGAAGAAAAGCCTGGCGAGTCTGCGTCTGACCAAAAATTACGCGCCACCATAATAGGCTTGGGCGCATATGCCGAGGAGCCAGCTATCATCGATACAGCTAAGGAACTTTTTGAAGCCTATAAGGCCGACCAATCGGCTGTTTCAGCTGAACTTCAGAGTATTGTGATGAGCGTTGCTGTAAAAGAAGCTGTACCAGGAGCGCTTGATTACTTGCTTGATTTATATACACGTACTGCAAACAGCGACCTACAGCGTGACATTTCAGGCGCAGTAACCGCAACACATTCCGCGGATGAAGCACGGCGCCTACTAACTGTTTTACAAGATAAGTCTATCGTAAAACCACAAGATGCAGATAGATGGGTATTTTATCTATTGCGTAACCGACATGTTAAAGATATTGCCTGGCAGTGGATGGAAGATAATTGGCAATGGGTAGAGGCTACCTATGCAAACGATAATTCATATGACTACTGGCCTCGATATGCAGCAGCCATCTGTGGCACTAAGGAGTATCAAGAAAAGTACAGAGTATTCTTCACACCAAAAATGGATCAGCTGGCTCTTAAGAGAAATATCGAGATCGGGTTTGAGGAGATTGAAAACCGCCTTGGCTGGCTAGAGCGTGATATTGCTGGCGTACAGGCATTTTTTGCCCGCTAGGCTCACTCGATTAGAACTCTAGCTACAGTTCTACCAACGCCTCAACTTGAAAATCACGACCAGTTACAGCAGCTACAACTAGCGCGTATTGCCCACGCCAGTTGTGATTATTCACCCACATTTCAGCCGCAAACGACATCTGTTGCAATTTTTTTGGTGTAATATACGCCAACCCATCGCCATACATGTTAGTTTTGCGGTACTTTACCTCTACAAAATATATGGTGTTATTTTTGCGCGCCACAATATCTATCTCACACCACCGCGTACGCCAGTTTTGCGCCACTATTGTGTAGTCCTGTGCTTGTAAATATGCTGCGACAGCCGCTTCTGCCTGTTTACCAATTGCAGTTGTGCTCATGCCAAAAGCGCCCGGATTGGTTTATAACTTTTACGATGCAGATCTGTCACACCATGCAGCTTTAAGAGCTCAATATGCCGTTTCGTGCCATACCCGACATGGTTCTCAAACTCGTACGCCGGATATTTATTACGCGCTTCGGTTGCCATCCATGTGTCACGCGCAACTTTCGCCACGATACTCGCTGCGCTCACTGCCGATACCGTGTCATCTGCCTTAACAACCGCCCGCGCCCGCGAATTATCTAGAAAATAGTTTATATTACCGTCAATAATAATTTCATCATACGGCACGCCTATTTCTGCCATAGCCCGCTCCATCGCTAGCCCCACTGCTGCCGAAAGTCCGATCGTATCAATTTCAAGCGGTGCTACCCAGCCAAGCCCCACGGCGAGCGCCTCTTTATATATGCGTTTACTAAGCGTTTTGCGCTGTAATTTGGAAAGTTTTTTTGAGTCTTTCGCGCCAGTTATGGGTTGTCTTAGCGCAACTGCTCCTGCCACAAGCGGTCCAGCCCAGCAACCTCGCCCTACCTCATCAATCCCAACGGTTATCATAGTGTTATTGTACCAAACAAAAGTATATTGCTTTATTTATAATTTTATGTTATAATGTAAGAGAGTTGTTGAGCATATGCTCCTTCTCGAACCTTGACAGAGTAAACACAAAACACTAAGGAGACATAGTGTCTAGTAAAATTACCTCTACCCTGGCTGTGGCAATTACTGCTACTGCCCTTGTGTTACAGATTGCTGGACTATTCGTTGAACTCGGTATTATCACCGTGGAAAACAGTTCGCTGAGCCTTGTATTTTTGGTATCATTCTGGGCGGTAGTAGTCCTGTTCCTGGTGGGCATTTTGCAGATTGCAATCAAGGGTAGGCTCAACGGCATATTACTTTCAAACAATATCTTGGTATGTTGTCTGCTACCCATGTTGATTGGGCTGGGGCATATCGTTGCTGCACCTGCAGCACGGATTGAGAAGAAACCCCGGCATTCGTAAAATCTACCGTGACTTGATATGACTTACATTTTGCTTTTACCGCGAGTTGTCCTGTTCATACCTATTTTTGTTTGTGCGCTATTTGTTGCGCCGTTCAAAGTTACGAGCCTTCAGCTCAAGCTCATACTCACGCTAGTCATGTATGTGCTGCCAATAGTCCTAATCACTCTCTAAAAAGGTGGATCCATGTTTTTGTTACTAGCACTACCGTCAGCATCTGCCCAAGTAATGGGTGCTCTGATTCTCTTTGACGATAACCAAGTGATCACAGCTAATTGGCTCAGAACACTGTGCATCATATGGCTCGTGGTTTCTGTGGTCATTATAGCCATTGATACTATCATGGCATACGTTCACTGCATTAATGGGAGAAACCCAAAAACCATGACATATTCAGGTAATGAATTAGTCTGGACATTGTGGTATCTCCCAATGATGATTGTTTTCTTTCTGACTATTCCCGCACTATTTATACAAGGGCGAGTTGAAGCTCGACAGATGCGTAGATAGTCGTGTATAGGGAACTAGGGACAATACAGTGTATACGTATTGGTGAGCAACTGCTCTTTACCCTTTTTGCCTCTTTGGTTTATGTTTTACTCTGTCTTTTTCCATATTAATGAAATCTTATAGATAGCAAACTCCCGGGTTTTCCGGGAGTTTTTTGGTACAAAATAATGTATTGGCTGCTTTTAAGCGTCTGCTGCTTTTTCTGCTTCTTTATGGCGCTCTGCCACTTCGGCAGCTTTTTTATCAAGTTCGGTCTCTTCCGCTGTTTTCTTTGCCGCTTCGGCCTCGGCGGCCTTGGCTGTTTCTTCAGCCAGCTTGGCCTCTTCTTCCTCGGCTTTCTTATCGACAACTGCATTAACGGTAGTTTGATCAAAGTCTACACCAGTCAAGCGTGCAGCTTTACCGGTACGATCACGCATGTACGAAAGATAATTGCGGCGCACTTTACTACGCTTGGTAACTTCTACCTTAAGAACAAGCGGGTTATGGAGCAAAAAGCTTTTCTCTACGCCAACGCCACTCGCAAGGCGGCGCACAGTAATACGGCTGGTATTGCTGCCTTTACGGTCAGTACGGATTACCAAACCCTGAAAAATCTGGACACGTTCTTTGCTGCCTTCGCGGATCTTCTGGTGCACCTTCACGGTATCACCACTTTTTACGTCAACCACCGCTGACTTCTTAAATTTGTCTGAAACTTTTTGTATAACAGATTGCATAACTAATTAACCTTACACTATTTTTCTCATTTATTCAAGCATTTGTGCCTGTAAGTTATACAGATATAACTGGCACGGAACTTTTCTTACCTGTAAGTATACCACATCTGTTAGGCAATTGAAAGATATTTTCAGCCATATTCTTAACTATATCATATCACATTGATTGTTATTATGCAACCCCCTTACGCGTGGTATAGTAGACATAGATAAACGTGAGGGGCATCAAAACATATGGACTACAGCAAAGCTGCGCTTGAAAAACATAAAGCATTACGGGGTAAGATCGAGGTTACGCTCAAAGATACGCTTGATACAAAAGAAAAAATGAGCGTGTACTATACGCCGGGTGTGGGTGCAGTTAGTAGCCATGTTGCAAAAAACCCGCAAGAAACACGAGATTATACCTGGACGAATAATAGTGTAGCGGTGGTCAGTGATGGCTCAGCGGTATTAGGGCTTGGTAATATTGGCCCCCAGGGCGCACTACCGGTTATGGAGGGTAAGTGTATGTTATTTAAGCACTTCGCGGGCATTGACGCAGTGCCGATTGTGCTCGATGTACATACCGCAGATGAAATTGTTGCTGCGGTAAAAGCAATCGCCCCGAGTTTTGGTGGTATAAACCTAGAAGACATTGCGGCACCGCTTTGTTTTGAGATAGAAGAACGGCTGAAGGCTGAGCTTGATATTCCGGTATTCCATGACGACCAGCACGGAACAGCCGTGGTAACGCTAGCTGGGCTGATTAACGCCATGAAAGTCGTTGGGCGCAAGCTCGAAGATGCCAAAATTGTGGTTGTTGGCGCAGGTGCGGCTGGTACTGCGATTATCAAACTGCTCCATGCGTATGCCAAGCCCCGTATATTTGCCGTAGACAGCAAGGGCGTCATAAGTAAAAATCGGAGCGACCTGAACGAACAGAAGAAAAAATTGCTTGAATACAGCAATTTCTCAGATATCGATGGTTCTTTGGAGGATATTATACAAGGCGCCGATGTATTTATTGGCGTGTCGCAACCGGGCTTGCTTACTGCTGACATGATCAAATCGATGGACAAAGATCCAATTATTTTTGCGATGGCTAATCCGGTGCCAGAAATCATGCCCGATGAGGCAAAAGCTGCCGGCGCGGCAGTGGTAGCAACCGGGCGAAGTGACTTTGCAAACCAAGTTAATAACTCTTTGGCCTTTCCGGGTATCTTCCGCGGAGCACTCGATAATCACGTAGCACAAATCACCGATGAACATAAAATTGCCGCCGCCGAGGCAATTGCTGCGCTCGTCAAAAACCCTACACCCGATGAGATTATTCCTGGTCCTTTTACAGAAAATCTGGCTACATCAGTAGCTCAAGTGATACAATAATAAAAAATAGGGAAAAGAGGGGTTTATATGTCGTTTTTACAATTATCCGCCAATTCGGGCGAGCAGCTAGCACTTGGCCAAACGGTTGAGGTAACCGACGAAGCAATACTGCACAGAAGCAACGCTTTAGATGGTGTACGCGTATCTTTATTGGAACAAGACGATCCGCTTGACATTGAATTTTTTGTAGATGACTACCCCCAGACAAATCGTTTCCCGTCACGATATGTCGATGTGTATCCGCTCGATGGCTCAGATAAAGTCACAACGGTTAAGCTCCCAACAGAGCTGACACTTAATAGTAGCTTACTAAGAGTAATCTCAAGCGTAGTTTTATCTGAACGTGCTCGAACCTCTAGCCCACTTAGCCGATCACACGCGTAACTTCTTCGAGCGTAGTCTCACCGCGACACACAGCCAACGCGCCATTTTGTAGCATAGTAAGCATACCGCTATGGATAGCAGCTGCCTCAATATCGTCGGTACTGCCTACTGAAGCTGGGTTTTGTAGGGCGGTGAGAATATCGCCGCTCATCAAAAACTGTTCACGCAGTGCAACCTGCCCGCGAAAGCCATAGGGATTTTCTTCGGAAACTCCTGGCTTATACAGGGTAATACCATCAAGCTGCGGGCGCTCAATACCCTCTGGTAATGTATCGATAATCTTCTGGAGTTGTTGTTTTTCAAGATCATCAGGAGTGTAGCCCTGCTTAGTTGTGTCGTCAAGTTTACGTACCAGCCGCTGTGCCATAACCAAGCGAATAGCAGATAGAAACAGCGGGTTTTCGCCAATAATATCCATAAGCCGCGTCAGCGCTGCAGCTGCCGAACTCGCGTGAAATGTTGCTAACACTAAATGCCCTGTCAAAGATGCCTGCAATGCAGTCCGTGCTGTTTCCATGTCTCGAATCTCGCCCACCATGACGATATCTGGATCAAGCCTAAGAACCGACCGCAATCGCTCGCCAAAGCTTTGGTCATTTGCACTCTGGCTTCTTACTGATATCTGGGTAATACCTTCAAACTGATACTCAACCGGATCTTCAATGGTAATGATTTTACGCTCTTCGGTGTTAAGTGAATTGAGCATTGAATAAAGCGTCGTAGTTTTACCGGAACCCGTCG
>CAYTIU010000016.1:0-396 GCA_964438085.1 uncultured Candidatus Saccharibacteria bacterium
TCGAACCGGCGATCTCCTCCGTGACAGGGAGGCGTGATAGGCCAACTTCACTACGAGCCCTTGTTGTACTTGTTTGCATATTACGCAAAGTAACAGGGGCAATTTTAGCAATTTATACGACAAAAGGCAACCCTCTTACACCCAAGCCATCTAACGGGCGGCTTATAAGCTGATAAATCGACGTGGTTTTTTATCTTTTTTAACTGGATCAAGATGTGTCTGCAACTCTTTAAAGTCAATCTTTATGTGAGCGGCTCGCACCTTACCGTCATTGTTCTCAATCATTTTTATAATCTCAAGCCCGGTTGGTGTCTCTACAACTTCAGAAACCTGCCCTGGCTGCAATTTAAAGAGCGCTTCTATAATTTTAGGTTGGATACCCTTATTGGTACTCTC
>CAYTIU010000016.1:406-4683 GCA_964438085.1 uncultured Candidatus Saccharibacteria bacterium
TGCATCATCGTCAGATACTTGCTGTGCAAGCGCACCAAAATCAGTACCAGATTGTAGTTGCTTGAGATAATCATTTGCTCGCTTATGTGCGCCTGTATCTAACTTTGAAGCTACTTTCTGTGCTAATAATTGGCGGCTTAGTTCCCGCCTGAAATCATCTGTTGACCAACCCCAAAAATCTTTAAGCGTGTCTTCGAATACTTGGTCGCTCCCGCCAAGGCGGTTTTGGGCACGCAAGAGTGAGATCTGTCCATTTACCTCTGCCCGACTCACTGAGATACCGTTATCTTTTGCTATTTGCTGCACATATGCCGCATCTATAACATCATTTAGTGCTTGTTTCTGGAACGCTTCAAGCTGGGATTTGCCGCCCTTGCTATTAAAATCAACTTGTTGTTGCGACTCATAGTAATGCTTATACCTGCGCACCTGGAACAAATAATTTTCATACGCTACAAAATTAGGCCCGGCTTTTGCAACCGGGAACGGGATAACTTGTGTCACTCTATATACAAATGTCGAGGTCGCATGAAACCTATACAGTGCCAAAAGCGTATAAGAGAAAAATGCAATCAATGCAACAATAAAAATACTGATAGATATTGTTACGATACGGCGGCGCGAATGCTGCAGCGGATAGATATATTTACGGGCACTCGAGAGCACCTCATCACGGTGTGCTGCAATTGTCTCATTAGTAATACGTGGAGCACCTTTTGTAGTAGGCTCGGTATTCTTTTTCTGTAATGGCAACTTATCAGCGTGTTGCTTAGCTAGTTTCTTTACTTTCTTTCTCATAACTCTCTTCTTTTACTTCGTTGCCATAGGCTTTAGACTCTATCCCCTGTTCCCGCAAAATAGTCTGAATACGTTTTGAGGTTCTCGCAGGGTGGTGAATATGATGGATTTTTATATCTCCCATGTATGTCTGCATAGTTATTGTACCAAATCTAAATAAAGTTTCTTCTAAGCCTGCTATAGAATAGTTCATGCTCTGGATATGCTCAAGCCCAAGGTCGCTTACCGTACGATTGAATATGCCTTTTTGAACAAACTGTATAAACCGCTGATCTGTTACCACGCAGGTTGTAAAATGCCATCTAATCCACGAGGGTATAAATGCAATGATTCCGAGCACAATTCCGGCTATCATACCACCAATAAACCACCCAAACCCTAATTCTGGCCTAAATGTCGCCGGCAAAATACCGAGTAGCGGACCAAACATACCTATAATAAGCCCCCGGCGCATCACGATTGGGTGCTTATGAAATACATAGAGCACTTCCTCGTCATCAAGCTGGTCATCAAAGTACTTGTCTGGCATAAGCATTATTGTATCATTTGGTGACCCGGGAGGGATTCGAACCCCCGACACCCACCTTAGGACGATGGTGTTCTATCCAGCTGAACTACCGGGCCTTGGCGCAGGAAAATCCTGCGCGTTATAGTTACTTCTTTCTTTTTGGCTGCGTAAACTTTTCGTGTGTTGCTTCGTAGTCATAGATTTCTGAATCAGAAAACCAGTGTGATATCTCTGCTTTCGCATCATCTATATCGCCTGAAGCGTGAATAAGGTTGGCAATACCGGCGTGCTTACTGTCTGCATAGGTGAAGCTTACATGTGCAAAATCGCCGCGTACCGTACCAGGTAAAGCGCCTTTTGGTTCGGTTGTGCCAACCATTTTACGTACTTGCGCTACTGCTTCAACACCTTCCAGTACAATCGCAATCACCGGCCCTGATGTCATGAGCTCTAGCGTTACATCAAACGCATCTTTACCCCGGCGTGAAACCATCTTCCCAATTGATTCATAGTGCTGAAAATAGTGTTCATAATCTGGAGATAGCATTTTTGTCGCAACAATTTTTAATCCAACTCGCTCAAAGCGCGTAACAATATCACCCACGATTCCTCGCTGTAGTGCGTCTGGCTTCAAAATAATAAGTGTTTGCTCTAAATCCATAGATTTCCTTTTCTTTTAATTTTTCTCTATTGTAACAGATACATACTACTATGGCTATTACGAGCTGTAAGTCGTACAATGTTCTTAGTTATGTTATTTAGTAAAGCAAAAACCGATTTTTTAGAGTACCTAGAAATAGACCAAAACAGATCACAAAAAACTATTGCCAACTACGACCACTACCTCACTCGCTTGATTGACTACGCTGGCGATATTACCGTTGCCGAAATTACGCCCGAGTTAATTCGTAAATGGCGGCTCTGGCTCAACCGACTCGGCACCAACACATCGGACGAGCTGAGTAAAAATACGCTTAATTACCATCTTATTGCACTCCGTAGTTTTCTTAAATTTTGTGCGAAACAAAATATCACTACGACAAGCCCAGAGAAGATTGAACTCGCCCGCGTGAAGCGTAAACAAGTCACCTTCTTATCTCCCGAGGAGTTAGAACGACTTTTTGACCAACCGGATACAAAAACATTGCAAGGCACCCGCGATCGAGCAATTTTAGAGCTATTGTTTTCGAGTGGGCTCCGCGTATCCGAACTGGTTGGGCTTGATAAAGAACACATAAATTTAAAGCGCCGTGAATTCACCGTACGTGGTAAAGGACAAAAAGATCGTCCAATTTTTATTAGCGAAGCCGCTGCAACGTGGATACAAAAATATTTAGACATGCGCACCGATAACGTAAAGGCTCTTTTTATGCGTTATAGTGGTAAAAAACAGGTTGATCTAAGCGGAAATTACCACCGGCTTACCGTACGGAGCGTACAGCGCCTTGTTGCCCGCTATGCGATGCTTGCCGGTATTACTAAGCAGGTTAGCCCGCATACATTGCGCCATTCGTTCGCAACAGACTTGCTTATGAACGGCGCAGATATACGGTCTGTGCAGGTTATGCTCGGGCACAGCAATATCTCAACAACCCAAATTTATACGCATATTACCGACCCGCACCTCAAGAATATCCATGAAAAGTTTCACGGCAAGTCGTTACAATAGAATGTACTAGTCGGCGCAGCCAGTTGCTCTATTGCTGTTCACAGTAGGTGAAACTTCATAAAGCTTACAAATAGAGTCGGCTGACTGTATAGCATAATCTGAAAAACCAGCATAATTGGTGCGTGTTGGACCTCCTGTCAATGATACGCGAACCTGAATACGTCGCAACACATCGCGAGCCTTACCAGTGACATCAATAACCACCTGCCCCTCAAACTTACCTTCCGTGGCACCACCTGAAATTGTGTTGTCAATAGACTTAATAGGTACATTCTTTGCGAAAACTTGAATGCTTGCAGCCTTATTATAAATCATACGAATCTTTGCATACCCGTTTGTGAATTTTAATCCGTTTATCTTTATAGCGCATGCATCTTTATTGCAAGATGCTACTTCAAACTTCCCTTGCGGCACTACACCAGTAAGAGCCCCGTCTTCATCTAGAGGGTAGGATATTGTCGTAGGATTATCCAGGTTAGTACCTCCATTCCATTTTGGATACACAAACAGTGTCATAGTATTTTTACGAGCTTCATCTGAATCACTAAGTATACCTGCATTAATAGGCATAAGATCAATTCTCATCACGCCATATGGACAACTTTTTGCCCAATCATCACCCTTCGGGTGCTGACCACCTACTTTGTCACACTTACTAACTTCTGAGTCTGATTTTATTTCTCTAGCCGGGCTCCATACAAACTTATTTTCCTCTAGATATCCTTCCTCAGAATTTAGAGGTACAATAATTGAATTATCAGTAACATTATCATACTTAAGTGAATCCGGCTTAGTATTTACAAGCGCACAGCTATATGAAGTATCATTCTCCTTATCTACTACACCATCGGCTCTTGTGTACTCACCCTTACAGATATCTTGGTCTGAGACCTCTCTTTTTTCTTCAATAGTTTTCGCAATTTCATTCATAATGTCATTTACGCCAGTTTCAGCTGCATAGAATGCCTGTGCACTGAGCTGCCTGTCAAGTGCCTCCCGGCTATTGCGCCGTGAAACCTGAGAAAATCCAAGTACTACCAAGCTAATAACCATAATAAAAACGACTGTTACGGTGATAGACACCATACCTTTCTGGTTGCGAAGTGGAAGTGTTGATAGCTTGGCGGATTTCATAGTTTATATTGCTTATGTTATGAGCACATTATACCCTACTTTGTACAGTTGTTGTAATTTCGCTGACTGCACAGTACTGGCTACCTTTTTGCCCTTTACATTGCAGTCCTTCAAGAACCTCTGGCTTACTAAAATCAACTTCCTGTAAGTCTTGCTTGTTGCAATCAC
>CAYTIU010000016.1:4693-17838 GCA_964438085.1 uncultured Candidatus Saccharibacteria bacterium
ATAATGACTTGCTTTGCAGCACGAACCTACCAGGTGATTGCAACAAGCAAGTCATTATCACCATATGCAATACGTACTGTTAGCTCAAATACACCCTTAGATATTCTGTCAATTTTAAATTTCGCAAGTCTCATATTTGGCGCAAGTAACTCTTGCTCGTTAGGATTTGCTGGACTGGCGCCAAGACCCTTCAGATCAGCACCACAACCTATAGGCAAGCCTTCCTGCTGCTCAACTAGCACATTCTTCTGGCTTGTATTTAACTGCCGACCCAAGATATATCTGTAGCTCGTGGATCCTATACAATAATAAGCGTCTTTTTCCCTTCTTATGTCACCACTTCCGTAGAACTGAATTGACTGCGAGATAGTATCAACAACACTTCTCGCTGTATTCTGTGTTGTCGAGGTAGTGATTCCGCGCTGAAAATTAGAAGTAAATCGCACGACTGCTCCAGCAGCAACTAGCATAATAATTGAGAAAACCATAGTCGCAACCATCAATTCAACAATTGTAAAACCACTACTTGAATGTTGCTGATGTCGCGCCATATTAGTTACCGCTCTTTACCTTTGATTGAACTAAGCCCATAAGTTGTTTCAACTTATCTCCCTGCTTACTATCTATATCGATAACAACAAGCGAATTGTCATAACTTATGATGGCTCTACTGCTACTTATATTATTAACAATGGTGGTGGAGCCCATATAAGCTTTTTTGCCATAAGAGTCGACACTCCTATACTCTCCTTTGCTTTTCAGCCTATCTATAGTCTTGTCTTTTTCTTCACCCTTTGGCATAGAAACTGTGATAACGAGCGGTAATTGCCTTTCTTGCTGCGCAGCATGGTACGTACAGGTAGAGAGAGAGTTGTCTTCTTGAGTAGAATCGCGCATAGGCTGCTTTGCCTGTTGCTCTGTTCTTTGCGGTATTTCTGTTACTTTTGGTTTTTTAGCTTGTGTCATGGTATCGCTTACTATTTTCTTCACATCCTCTAGTGATATGAGCTCACATGCTTCACCTTCAATAGTCTGTAAGCTAGCAGAAGATTTATGCATCCCTCTATCTTTAGATATGTAATGTACTATCCCATACCCCACAAGAGCAAGTAAAATCAGTGCAACGATTATAATGCTTGTTCTTTTTATTTTTTTATTTGTACGTAGTATCGTCATAATTGCTCCTCACTTTGGAATATACAACCTAGGTAATTATCGTAATAGTAGCCACCATAATAATAATTAGCCAAAGTATAATATATATATGGTCCTACTCCATATTTATCCAATAGTCCTTCTAGGTATTGATATATATCGTAATTAGAGTAGAGATCGCCTGCAATATAAAGCGGAGTTGTATCATAGCCATAATAATAGCCATAGTAGTAACTATAATAATTACTGATGCTGTATAGTGGGACAGCACCCTCATCTGTACAACCTGAAGATACATAAAACTTTTCTCCTGTGTGCTGCATGCCATATTGCTCGAAGTATTGTATTAGATCATCATCGGCATACTCATACCGATCAATGAAATAACTACTGTCAAAAAAGCCAGCGATAGGCTCAAAGTCACTACGATCCTTAGACATTGGAACATAGCCAATAACTTCACCAGTCTCTATGGCACCTCGATTACTATACATATCAACTATATTTAAAATTTGCTGGTATTCATCTGTAGAATAGCCACGTTTTTGATAGTGAGCCTCTAGGCTACATGAATCTTCAGTTGTAAGGTAGGTACTCCATATGCCTACGCCAATAGGATCGTAGTAATAGTCATTAGGTATAGGAATGAAGCAAAGTCGTAATGGCTCAACAGGTGCTTGAATAGTTACTGAAACTGTCTTTGTCTCATTACCTCCAGGACCTGTACACATTAGTTCATATTTCGTAGTACCTTGCCCAGGAGTTACTGATTCACTTCCTGAAATTGGCTTATCGCCGTTCCAAGTACCATTGGTCTTTGCACTACAAGCTGTAGCGTATTCTGTCTGCCAGGCTAATTGTACAGAATCACCCTCGTTAACTTTTATTTCGTTTTTGCCATTTACGCTAAAATTAAGGGTCGGTATAGGCCATTTCTCGCACTCTCCAGTTATTTCATTTAAGCCTTGACCAAACCCACAGCTAGATTTCTTTGAAACATCGCCTGCTACCAGTTTTTTATATGTACGATATGTCAATTGTACGTTTCCAGGAGAGGTAAGTGTATCCCAATTAACGTTTACATAGGCTCGAAGACCATCTTGAATTTTACCTTCATTAATTTTCTCAATAGTAATGACGCGGCTATACTCTGCCCCCCCATTTGAGACCTTACAATTGTCATCATCAGGTTCAAACTTATCATCTTCAGTTGACCCCAAAAGACAGAACTTATCACCATCGCTCAAAACAGTCGCTTCATTCGCTATATACGTTCTAAGATACTCTAATTGAGCTTGCGCCACACGCAAAGCATAGGTATTTTCTTGAGAGGTTTGTAGTGTTTTAGTGTTTCGGTTAGCTAATACCGAAGACGTGCCAAGCACTAGCCCCAACACTGCAAGTGCAAGCACAACCTCGACGATAGTATCGCCTCGTTGGCTGTTTCGTATGGTAGCTAGCAATTTTTTCATATCCTATGATTACCCACAATCATCGCCATTTCTTATAGATAGTGTAACAGAATTTGACTGCTTATCACCACCAATAGTAATCAAGCCAGACTGTCCGTTATTGCCGTTAAAACATATACTCACGCCCTCTGATGGATTTCTGTTATTAACATACTCGGAAGCTAATCCGCCACCAATATCACCTGTACTAGCTATAGGGATTATCTGTGTGGTTTGCGAACCGTACATACTATCGACAGAGGCATTACCACTTGCAAAAAAGGTTATAAATCCTACCGCGTTAACATCTCTATTTAAACCAACGCTCATCCATTTAGTGGTAAGTCCATATTTTAATGGGTTAACCTGCGTCGCTGACTCAACAACACTTACAGGAGTATCTGCCCTGATCTCAGTAATATTCCGTTTAGCAGTTAATGAATATATTGTGTATCTCTCTGGATCTGTTCCAGGCGGATTATTAAACTGTATTACCTTACCGATCGACATATCCTCTTGTTTCGTCCCCTGTTGATCATCAACTTCAGGGTAATATCCGCTTTGGACTTCGTTAATCACCTGCTCAATTTCACCCCGAATACTATTAATTCCTTGCATAAACTGGGCTTTGCTCTGTTTGCCAGAAACAACACCAATAATTGAGACAAATAACACCCCTGTGACTGCCAGTACAATCAATGCTTCAATGATCGTAAAACCGTCAGCATGGCGTGCTACAGATTTTTGCGATTTCTTGGAGTGTTTTTTTGTATAGAAGCCACCCATCATACGGTTCAGTATACCATAAGCACTATGATAATCTGGCGTGGATTGTCAGATGGCTACTAGATAGACAAAATGAAATCTGAATACCACGATGTGACGTCAGTACCGAATAATACCGTTATAATGGCGGCAGCAATCAAAAACGGCCCAAACGGGATACGCATTTTCCGGTTGAACTTTTGTTTGCCAGTTGCGCCAAGCACAAAACTATAGAGCGTCCCCAGTACAGATGCCAAAAATAGAAGTAGCAGCCCGTTCATGAGGCTTCCCGCCAACAAGCCTAGCAACACGCCAAGCTTTACATCGCCATCGCCAATCCATTTGCCCTTTGAGATAATACTCAATCCACAAAATATACCAAAAATGAGCAACACACCAATAAATGCATCGCGTGCAATGATAATATCACCGTAAGTGGAAGCTATTAGGCCAACCATGATAAGCCCGAGCACCGTAATTGGAACAGTGATTTTATCTGGCAATATATACCAACGGATATCGTATGCTGCGAGCGCAATCAACCCAGTAAGAATGAGTGTCCAGATACCAAAAATAGCAATTTCGGTACCTGTCCAGCCGTACAGTGCGTATGGCCATACCAAATACGATACTACTAATGCGGTTGCTGTCAGAATTTCTATAAGCGGGTATTGAACAGAGATTTTTTTCTTACAGTACCTACACTTACCGCCAAGGCTAAGCCAGCTTAATACCGGTACCAAATCTTTGATACCTAGTTGATGCTTGCAGTGCGGGCAAACTGACCTGCCACGCAAAATTGAGAATTCTCGTTTTTTAGATTTAGACTTTGCCTGAGATTGTTCGCGCAGGCGCCATACCAGTGCGTTTACAAAACTACCGAGACACAAACCAAGCAGAACAAGAAATAGAATAACCATTAGCATTACTATACCATACTAAAACAGGCTCCCGGAAGAGCCTGCTTTAGTGTATCAGCATGTACAGATAGTTAACTATGCATCAAGACAGTTTGGTGCTGCACTGCTCGAAGTTTCTACGTTATATACGATTGCTACAGACCTCTTATTGACACCAGGTGCTACTGCAGTACCATCTGAATTACATTTACGCTCAAACGTAACGCCAATTACACCCAGCTTGTCTGTACCCCAAGCGTTCTCTCCTTCCGCGCCAATCGTTGCCTTGACGACATCTGTACCGGCTTTTACCTTACCTGTTACAGAAGTTAAACCTGTCTTAGACACGGTTACAGTTCCATCAGCCACTGAGACATCGTCAGGCATTTTACCATTATTAGCACTTTGAAACTCTTGGATAGCCCCTGCTACAGCTGCAGCATCATTTTTAATAGTCGTATTACGCGAATTACGCTGCAAGGCTGGAATAGCCAAAAGTACGACTAAAATAATCAAACCAGCAATAGCTAATACTATCATCACTTCGATGATAGTGAAGCCTTCTTCTTTCCGTTTTTGTAATTGTTTAAGCATTGCAAATGCCCCCTTTGCGCTTATGTTAAAATCTCTTACTGCATAGTATAGCTGTTACGCCAAAAAATCAATAGTTTTTATGCTTACCGTGATCTACATCACTACGTTTTCCCCAGAGAGTGTGTACACCGGTAGTAATATTGCCGCCACGATAATCAGCGCCAAGATACCCATAACAACCATGAGTACCGGCTCAATAATGGTAGATATAGCCTTAATCTGATCGTCTACTTCTTTTTCGAAATAATCTGCGGTTTTAGCAAGCATTGCCTCGGTTGAACCAGACTCTTCGCCAATACTCAGCATATTTGGCACAAGCTCTAGGAAGTTAGGATCACCCTCTAGTGCTTCGGATAGCGCCTTGCCACCCTTTACTTTATCTGTTGCATGTATTAAAGATTCCCTAATGTGCACGTTGTCTATTGCCTGCCCAGTTATCTCTAATACCCGTATCAGCGGTACGCCGCTACTAATAAGTACTGAGCTGGTGCGTGCAAAACGCGCCATATATAGTTTCATATACAGCGGGCCAATGAGCGGCGCTTTCATCTTAAAGCGATCAACAAACTCTTTGCCCGGCCCGGTTCGTGCCCACCGCGTGCCAAAGAAGCCAATAATTCCTAAAACTATTAAAATTGCCCACCAGAAATTACGTATGACATCAGATACAAACAGCAGTAACTTGGTAAATATTGGTAGCTCTGCACCAGGCATGCCGTCGTACAGTATTTCCACCTGCGGCAACACCGTCATAAGCATATACGTAACAACTCCCATCATAACGAGAAGCACAATAATTGGATACACAAACGCACCACGAACTTTGCTAATAACATCGGCATCTTTTTCCTGCTGGATTGCTAGGCGCTCTAAAGACTTATCTAATGTTCCTGACGTCTCACCTGCCTCAACCAAACTGATATACACCTGGTTAAAAACCCGCGGATGCTTAGCGATAGCCTTAGACAATGGCGCACCAGCTTCTACATCAGAAATCACTTGATCAACTACTATGCGTAGTGTCTTGCCTTGGGTTTGGCGCGCAACATTTCTGAGCGCTTGTACCAGTGGCAGTCCAGCATTGATTAAGGTTGAAAGCTGGCGCGAAAACAGCACCTTCTCTTTAATTTTAACCTTTTTGCGCTGTAAAAACGCTGGTAAGATATTACTTTTTTCTTCTACCTTAATGCTTAAAGGCACCAAGCCTTCTTTGCGAATCACTTTTGCCGCAGCTTGTTCACTATCTGCCTGTACACTGGCTTTTACAACCTGTCCAGACGAGGGTTCGCGAGCTGTATAGTTATATAAGAGCATACACTTATTAGCTCCTCATTAACCTATCGAGTTCTTCTACGTCTACTGCAACATTACGAGCTTCTTCATAGGTGATGGTGCCGCTGTGCACAAGGTTTGCGAGCGTCTTATCCATAGACTGCATGCCATATTCTGACCCGGTTTGGATAACAGCTTCAAGTTGGTGTGTTTTACCCTCACGAATAATATTACGTACTGCAGAATTTGCTACCAAAATCTCTGCTGCGGCAATACGCCCGCCACCAATAGCCGGCACTAGCCGTTGCGAACAAATTGCCATCAAGATATTACTGAGCTGTGTGCGGATTTGTGCTTGTTGGTGTGGTGGAAATACGTCAACCATACGGTCAATACTCTGTGCTGCTGAGTTGGTGTGCAGGGTTGCAAATACTAAGTGTCCGGTTTCTGCAATAGTAATAGCCGCAGCGATAGTTTCGAGGTCGCGCATTTCTCCAAGCAGTACAACATCCGGATCTTGGCGCAAGGCTGACCTAAGTGCGGCTGAGAACGAGAACGTATCATAATGCACTTCACGCTGTACAATAACCGATTTTTTAGATTTATGCGTATATTCAATCGGGTCTTCAATGGTGATGATGTGTGTTGCACGTTCGGTGTTAATTTTGTCAATCAGCGACGCAAGCGAAGTAGATTTACCAGAACCAGTTGGGCCGGTTACCAATACTAAGCCACGCGGATATTCGGCAAATTTTTTCACAACCTCTGGTAATTTTAATTGTTCAACAGTCAAAATATCTGTCGGAATCAAACGCAAGGCAGCTGCTAAGTTGCCTCGTTCGTGAAATGCATTAACACGGAAACGCCCAAGGTCGCCAAAGGCAAAACTAAAGTCAAATTCTTTGTCTTTTAAGAGTATTTGCTTTTGGTCTTCATCTAAAATCGCAAAAATAAGTGATTCAACCGCCTCTTCAGTGAGCGCTGTTGCAGTGCTAACTGGCACCAAAGCTCCATCTACGCGCAACGTCGGCGGCAAACCAACCTGCAAATGCAAGTCTGATGCTTTTTTCTTTATAACTTCTTCAAGTAAAATTTCAATTCTTGGTTGTGTATTTGCCATTGCCACCCTCTTTATACATTACTTATGCATCCCCTGCCGCTACGCGGTTTACTTCTTCAATAGTTGTCATACCTGCCAGTGCTTTTAGGTATCCGTCTTCTCGCATATCGACCATGCCTTGTTCTTTCGCAACCCTTTGGATTTCTGCGCTTGTGGAGCGCGCCAGTATTAATTTTTGAATTTCTTCGGTAATGGTAAATACTTCGTATATACCCATCCGACCCTTGTAGCCGCCTGGGGCTTTGGGGCCAGGGATGCCCTTGGTTAAAGTATAAGCTTTTTGGGTAGAAAGTGGCAAGTTCTGATAGCCAAGATCTTTTGAAAAACGGACTTGGTCAGCGTCGCTCGATGGCAAAAGCCGGCCAATAGTAGCTTTTATAGCGGCAGCTTCTGCAACATCAGACTGGTAATGTTCTTTTTCTTCGCCAACTCTACGTACTAAGCGCTGCCCAATCACCGTATGTACCGTACTTGCAATAAGAAATGGCTCGATACCCATATCCAAAAGTCGCGGTAAAATTCCTGCCGCCGAGTTGGTGTGCAGTGTACTAAACACCAGGTGTCCAGTCAGTGCTGCTTGTACTGCAAGCTCTGCAGTTTCGCGGTCGCGAATCTCACCAACCATAACGACATCTGGGTCTTGACGTAAAATAGAGCGCAACCCACTCGCAAACGTTAATCCCACATCGCCGTTTACCTGAATTTGGTTAATGCCGTCCATCTTATACTCCACCGGGTCTTCAAGCGTCACAATGTTAATTTCATCTGATTTGATTGCGTTCAATAGAGCATATAGCGAGGTAGATTTACCAGAGCCGGTTGGTCCAGACGTAAGAACCATACCGTGAGTCTGCTTCAGCCCTTCTTTAATACTCCGTAAACTTCGCCCGATATAACCCATATTCTCTAACCTGAGGCTTGTCCCACTTTTGTCGAGCAAACGAATGACGACCTGCTCGCCCCAAATAACTGGGGAAATAGCGATACGCAAATCAATATCAGCTTCGCCAACACGAATACTAAACTCACCATCTTGTGGAATACGGTGTTCATCAATTTTGAGGTTGGCTAAAATCTTAATACGCGAAATAAGCGGCGGTTCCGTGCTTTTTGGTAGCTTCATAATCTCACGCAACACGCCATCAATACGGCAACGAATCTTAAGTTCATCTTGCAGCGGCTCAATATGAATATCGCTGGCTTTATTGCGGGCAGCAAACTCTAAAATAGTAGATAGCGCTTTGCTGATAGGCGAATCCTGGACAATAGTTTTTATTTCTTTACCAGGTTGGTCTGGTTTTTTCTGTCCGGCTTTCTTTCCGCCTTCCTGGGCTGCCTGTTCTTCGCCAATATCACTAATCTCGCCCACTACACGCTGCGATATGTTAGCATCGTACTGCTTGAGTACTTGCCGAATACCAGTTTCACTAGCGGCATACACCTTTAAGGGACGACCAATCTTGTTTGATAGAAAATCTACTGCCTGCACGTTATCAGCGTCAAGCATGGCAACAACTAAACGAGTTTGCATCTCTCCGAGCGGCACCGCCATGTAGCGTTCGGCAATATCCTGAGGAAGTAAATCGAGAATCTTAGGGTCAATTTGCGCATTTGATAAATTAACATAAGGAAGTTTTGAAGCATGAGCAATAGTTTTAGTAAGATCCTCATCCGAAACGATCTTATCACTTACTAAAATTCCAAATAAAGGCGTTTTTTCTTTCTCTGCACGACCCCGCAGCTCGTCAAGCGTCTTTGCCTCTATGAGACCATTTTTAACCAGCGCAGCTTCTACCTCTTTTTGGGTATCAGCAGACAATACACTCATGATGTGTCTCCTTAATTATTGGCCAGCAAACGGATTAGCATTTGTGCTACCACCAATTTCTACTGGCTGGGCAGGATTCACTGATTCTGCATTAAAATATTCTTTATTTGGTTTTGGAAAATCAGAAGAAATTTCATCTATCACTTCAACTTCCTGTGACCGTTGCTCAGATGATGAGAAAAACATACCAGACAAAACAAACGAAATAACCCCGCTGATAATAATAACGACAGCTATAGTTAATAAATCTTTTTGCTTCATTATTGTACTACCTTTTTCCTCAACTCAATCTTCTTTTCAGGCTGGTAGAATGTCTGAGCCGTTACAGATGCACTAACTGCGCCATCATTGCTATTGATAGTCACTTTTTGTACTTGTATCGGGCGGATTGATCTATTAAACATATCGAATAGCCCCTGTATCTGCGGATAAGATCCTCTTATGTCTAGCTGAAAATCGATTGGTACCAGTTGTGGCTCAGAACTACTTTGCTGGCTCGATTGTGCCACCTCGTCATCTGTTCCTGTTATACCTTGGATTTCGAGTGTCTGAAGCGCAGCAAACTTCTCTAAGCTAGAAGTAAGCGCCGGGAAGTCGTACTTGCTCGGCAAAGCATCAAGGATAATTTTTGCGTTACTACCATCTTTATCAGTTGCCTCGCTTGCCGGGTTGCCACCTATAATATTTTGTGATGGGCTTTCAAATGCCCGGTATGCACTCACAAGGTCATCGCGTGCTTCAAGGTTTTTTTCTAGTGTTTTGAGCGTATCTTTTTTAGCACTAATAACTTTATTTTGATACTTCGCTTGGCCAAAAAGCGACCACGAAGCAACTAAAGAGAAAGTCACAATAAACGCGGCAACTCCAGCTGCAATAACTGTATTCGTATTCGCCTTATCTATCAAAGCTCTTTTTGTTAAAGAAGAAGCGTTAATTTTCGATATTTTAGCCATATCTATTGCCCCCCTCCATTTTGTTCAAATATTGTGTCTGGGCGCTCTGTCTCGGATCGCGATGTTACCATCTGCGGTACACGCAAACTGCCCTCACTATCTTGAGAGAATATAATAGGATCAAATACTAAAGTTATCGTGTAGGTATTTCTATTTTCAGAACGAGCAAAACTCGACAACACAACATCAGTAAACGGCGTAATTTCGGACCGCTGGCCATCACTATTGGCATCAGTGTACTTAGTAAATTTCAATGAGTCTGTATATGTATTAATCGCTGCCAATGAAGCTGCGCCACCATTTATAGTCATAATATTTTCTACAAAATCAACCTCGAGTTGCGCAATTGTCACCTGTCCCGGCGTTACCTGCTGCAAGTAATCAAATAAGCGCGAAGCCACAACTTTCTGGCTATGCTGCGTGTCTAGCGCACCAAGTTGGTTTTGTACGGTTAGGATTTTGTTTATATCTCTCGTCTCCGTTAAGTCCTTGCTTGTCTTTTTAATATCAGTAGTCAAATCACTCATATTTTTCTTCTGGGCAACGTGCACAAAACTCAGTAATAATATAAAGACAGTTACCGCGGCAATGCTCGCGATAATAGAAACAGACATAATAAGGCGCTTTTGGCGCTGCGCTTTAATAAAAGCAATCTTAACATCAGGCAGTAGATTAAACTGTACATTCATGCGTTTCGCTCCGCTAGCCCAACTGCTACGCCAAATTGGTTTGATACAGACATAAGTTCATTTTGCCTCTCAGCAGCGTACGACACATTGCGCCACGCATTACCAATCTCAACTTCAACGCCAAATTTATTCGCAAGATACACAGGAAACTCCGGCATAGATGATGCTCCACCGGTAACAATAATCCTTGAAATTGCGCCGTCATAACGTGTCTGGAAAAACTGAATCGATTTTTCTATGTCGCTTGTTAACATATCTACCGTACTATTTATAGCCTCATACACTCTGCCTTCGAGCTTGTTTTTACTTAAACCAAACTTAAAGACAAACTGTTCTGCCTGCTTTTCATCTACATTAAGATTTTGTGCTGCAGCTCTGATAATAGTTTCTGTACCGGTTGGAATTGATCGTGTTAAACGAGGTACATCGTTCATTGTAATAACCAGGTCGGTGTTTTTATTGCCAATATCTAAGATCATTTGCGGCGTAGTTACATTACTTACTGTCAATGCACGTGTTAAAGCAAGGTTGTCCGGCTCAAACGCAATAACGTTAAGCCCAACTGACTCAAGTAGATCGAGCCTCTTTTCGATATATTCATTGTCTACGCTTGAAAGTAAAATCTCTATCTTAGTCTTATCTTTTGGCGAATCGCCAATAACCGCCCAATCTAACTTTGACTGGTCAACTGGCGTAGGAATAAAAGTATCTGCTTGGTATTTAATTGCTTTGGCTAGTTCGTGGTCAGACAGACGGTCAAAGTCGACAACAGTCGTAAATACTCGGGTAGACGGAATACCCACTGCTACATCTTTTGTGGTTATTTGAGCTTGTGCTAGGAGATCCGTTAAGACCTTGAGTAGTTTTTGCTGGTCAGCCTTGGAATCGCTCAGCACTACATTACTATCAACAGGAACGTACGCATATTTAACAAGGCTCTTTGCAGGTCCGCTACTCGTTAACTGTACAAGCCGTATTGCTGTTGTACCGATGTCGAGACCGAAAAAGTTAGAGGATAGCCCACTTAATATACTCATATTGAGCATTATTATAGCATAAGCGTGTCATACACATACAAGTAATTTGTTGCTCCTTAAAAATATCGAGTTACCGAAGTATGGTGAAGCAGTTACTACTCGGCTTTGTGTGCCCGGTTTTTGTACGTACGGTCTATGTGATGTGCAAGTTGATAAAAAATATGTTTACAATGCGCCATAATTGTACGGCCACGCTTAATAAGCGTGTCGTTTATACGGTCAAGTAAGTCCTCTTCTCTTATTGCGTCTTGTAGTATAGCTGCATGAGCTAGTTGATGTTCTATTGAATAAATTTTTTGTTCGATATGTAATAATTCTTCTGGATCTATGTGAGCCTGGTTTATCCCTGTATTTTGTACAAATTCCGCGCGCAGGTACATGAGTTCTCTTTTGAGTTTCTGCATATCATTCTCAGTCAGCTGGAACTCTTTCTTGACTGCCTCAAACTGTGTATTGGACTGCATGTAGCCCCCCTTTCCTGTAGTGTCTCCATACAAGATTATTAGGCGTATACATATAAGTTGCAGTTAATTATCCAACTTTTTTGACATTTTTATTATTTTTAATTTCGATTTAATAATTGTTCGATATAGTAGGTGTTGTTCATTACTAAACGTCCGGGAGACAGACATAATGCCGACCTTCATGAAAGTACCGCGCCTATTTGTGTATATTGTATTGTGTGCGATATGCATGTCTCTTATACTTTGTTCTTCTGCATCATTACAAACTACAGGTAGTTCAACTACCCCTCTTCCATTTCGTGCTCTCCTAAATTCAACTCCTAATATTTCCCTGCAGAGCGACCGTGCGACTGTATATTTAGGAGAGCACTTTTTGCATACACAACCAGATAGAGAGAAAGAGTACGCGGGCAAAAGATACCCTCAGCGCAACACGTATAGGAAAAATTAAGAAAAATTTAAGGACTTACTATCATACAGACTGTATACTGAAACATATGAGTACAACATACACTTCACCAACCTACGCGCTACAAGATCAGGATTTAATCTTCGGGTCTAATCATAGAATCCCAAAACATGGGTACGATCTACAGCATGATCAATACGTACTCAAAGTTAAAGACCTGCCAGACAAAGATAAACCTCGCGAAAAGCTCCTAGACGGAGGCGCTAAGCAATTATCTGTTGCTGAACTTGTTGCAGTCCTTTGGGGCGTCGGCACTAAAAAAGAAGACGTTTTAGCAATGGCTCGCCGTACCGTACATGAATACGGCGAGAAAGCCTTAGCCACAACAGATAATCCTACAAAACTTGCCGAGGCCACCAATATTCCAATAGCAAAAGCATGTCAAATTGTTGCCAGCTTTGAACTCGGGCGCAGGTTTTACTCCAATAAAAATGGGCAGCCGGTGTTCA
>CAYTIU010000017.1:0-6455 GCA_964438085.1 uncultured Candidatus Saccharibacteria bacterium
GTCTAATACCGGACCCCAGCCCTCAGAGAGTATACCTTTATAGCCAGCTTTATCTGCCCAATAAGCAAGGTCGTTGTTGTACGCAAGTTCAGTGTTACGGAAAACCTGGGGTGTAATGCCAAAAAGTTGCTGTACTTTCTTTTTGTGCATTGCAACTTGGGTCTCAAACTCAGTCCGATTGTAGAAAAAGGCAAGGCTATGGTGGTATGTCTCGGCCACAAGCTCCACGCGACCAGTGGCAATAAGATCCTTAAACGATTGGAGCGCCTCAGGAGACCACATTTCCAGCTGCTCTAGCACTGTACCGGTTATCGAAAGGCTTAATCGAAACTCTGGGTATCTCTGTAGCATCTCAAGCAACCGCGTATTTGTCGGAATATATGACTTTTCAGCGACTTTGTGTAGTATACGCTCGTTACTGGTGCGATCATCGTAGGGCATGGTATAGAAATAGTCGTGGTTTTTGCCGGCATCAAAGATTGTGTAATGGCGAACGCGAAACGGCTGGTGGACGTGGAGATACAAGACGATAGCTCGGCTCATGCAAATACCTCCGATTGGTACGAATGGTAGATACCATGGAGCTTATCTGCCGAAGTGTCCCAGCTAAGCCGCTCAAACTCAGCAAACGAATTGGCGTGTAGTTCGTCTCGTAGGCTATCGTTCTGTACGACCGCTGTTATTTTATTAGCCATTTCGTCTATATCCCAAAAATCTACCTTCAGGCAGTTCTGCATAATTTCACTAACGCCAGATTGTTTACTAATGACAGCTGGTGTGCCGTAGCTAATTGCCTCGAGCGGTGTTAAGCCAAAAGGCTCCGAGATAGAAGGCATTACAAAAACATCGCCAATCGCATAGGAATCACGCCAATTTTTACCACGCTGAAAACCTGTAAAGATAACGTTCCGAGATATACCAAGCCGCGCAGCAAGCTCGATTAGTTCGTAATACTGTTCGCCGCTGCCTACAATCAGGAAGATTGTCTTTGGCGCGCGGGCGATAACTTCTTTAGCGGCGTGCAAGAGGTTTGGAAGGTTCTTTTGCATGGTCAGCCGGCCAATACTCGTAACGACACGATAGCCTTGCTTTTTCATTTCCACGAGATAGTTATACGCATTATTTACGTCAAGCGGTTCAAGGCCTTCGGTATCAATACTATTGTGTACAACGTCTATCTTATCTGCGGGAATAGCGTAATCTCGTATAATGCAGCGCTTAGTGTGCTCGCTCACAGCTATAATTTTATCTGCCATCAGGAGCCCGAGGCTTTCGATCTCGCGAACCAGAGGGTTTCCGTCGTTACCACCGGCTCGATCACGCTCAACAGAGTGAACGTGAACAATAAGCGGAGCGTTTGTATACTGGCGCGCACGCAGAGCTGCACGGAATGTCAGCCAATCGTGGGCGTGAATAACATCGTAATTTCCATATCGTGCAAGCTGAGCCACCGCATGTTCATATAAAGACTGTTGTTCGGCCAGGCTTAGATATTCTTCGTGACCATCAGCAAAGGTGTATCTACAACTATCATAGGCGATACCGCTCATTTTAATTGCGGTGACATCTTGCGGATGTGCTGCCACAATTTTCATGAAATCGACAGGTTTATCGTGGCTGTACGGGAGCACAAACTCAATATCTATGTTTTTTCTGGAGAGAGCTTTACAAAGTTGGTAACATGCTACGCCCAACCCACCACTATTGTAGGGAGGTAACTCCCAACCAAGCATTAGTACTTTCATTACCTTCTTTTATGTCAGTTTGTATTCAGAAATAAGTATAACCGGTTTATCTGTAAAGCACAACCGGTTTGAAAATAAATGATTTGGATCACACAACACTTTTTAAGAAGTTATTGCATAATACTAATAGCACGAGCAGCAACTAGAACCACGGTCACAACTGACACTAAAGATTGAACCATCATAAGCACCTTTGCGCGGTGGCTAAGAGGCACCGTATCGGCTGCTGCGAAATTTGTCACATTTGTAGACGATAGATATAAGTAATCAATAAAACCCGGCAACCACGCCTTAGAAAGCACTTTTTTGTGTATCATTTGCGGGAAAAGAAAGTCAGCCCGAGTTGTCCCGCCGGCTCTTCTCTCTGGCCCGCCGCCATCCATTTCCCAATACCATAGCGCAAATATAAAGATATTAGTTACATAAATAGTCACGGCATTAACCAAAAGGTTATATCCATCAATATCTGTAGTGCCGTTCACGAGCGCCTGCAAGAGAATAATAAGTGAGAAAATATTTGCAGCTGTCACGATAACAATTAACACCATGGCAAACGTACGGCGCTTACGCGAGATCGCGTGGTATCCATCTGAGGTGAGTATTGTTAAGGCGAGTAGTAACGCAAGCTCAAATACAATAAGGGCAACTTTATGTACCGGGAAGAATGAATGTGCAGTTACAATCTGTAAACCGATGATTATTGCAACGCCAAGTTGCAAATGCCATATTGGATCGTGGGTTTTTCTGAATATTTTTCTCATCTGGTGCTTTTCTTTTCAAAATGTTGTTATGCCAACAGTATACTACAGCACTTATAATTATATCGTATCTGGTATGCTTGACATATATTTTGAGTGGTGTAGGATAGAGGTTGTGTCTTTTTTACGTGTGAGGTGAAAGAGCACAAAACTACCTATTATGACCCAAATTTTCAACATAGCTAAAGCACAATAATATAATAATTAATTTTTACACCCGTCGCTTGAACGGTGTGTTTAGATTTGGGTTTTGAGGTAGCTAAGGAGGGAAGAATATGCGTATAACCGCACTATTAGTGGGTGGTTTTACGGCTGTAACTGTGTTTGCAGTTGGTAGTCAAACAACCCACGCGCAATCACAAACAGCAGAGACTCAACCTGCTAAAACTATTGTAAAAGTTGAGCCAGGAAATACCTTATCTGGTATTGCCAGGGAGCACGAGACAACGTATGTCCGGCTTTTTAACGCCAATACGCAAATTGAACATCCGGATGTTATCTATCCGGGACAGGACGTTCGTATTCCAGCAGCAGACGAGAACTTGGCTAAGAGGCCACTACCAGGAGCAACTCCAGCACCAGTAGCGGCTGCACCTAAACCTGCAAAGCCAGTAGCACGGAGCCAGGCAGCACCACGGAAAGCAACTCCGCGACCTGCTGCAGTAGCCCCTGTGAATGGTGGCGTATGGGATCGTTTAGCGCAGTGTGAATCCAGTGGAAATTGGAGCATTAACACTGGTAACGGCTATTACGGTGGATTGCAATTTAGCTTAAGCAGCTGGCGGGCTGTAGGTGGCTCAGGCTACCCGCACCAAGCAAGCAAATCTGAGCAAATTGCACGTGCAGAAGCACTGAAAGCTCGACAGGGCTGGGGTGCATGGCCTGCATGTACCAAAAAACTTGGTTTACGGTAATTAGTCTTATATAAATCAATACTAATTAACCAGAGCTCAATGTGCTCATCTGCTTTATTGCGGGTGAGCACATTTCTTTATAAGCCTCGAGATATCCATAGCCGATTAATAGAGCCAGTCATTGCTTGACAAAATTACCATGAAAATCTGCTATAAAATTATGAAACTCTATTGAACCAGCTAAATTGTTATCCGGCCTACTAGAGCTTATCCCGTACTTGGCCTCAAATTTTAGTTCCTCTGCCTTTTGCTCTGCGGGATCCTTTATAGTATCGAGTCTTACTATATCTTCATTAATTTTGTCTACCTCCTCTTTAAATGTACCGTCTATAGTGCCATACATGAGCTTAAGAGTATCGAAGTGATTATCAATCTCTCCGTGCTTAACTAAATCTTCAGCAAACACGAAGAAGGCATATTTTAATCTTGCGGGCGACCAAGGCAAATCAGAGGAAGAGAATACATAGATACCCTTATCATAATCTTTCATTTTGTTAATATTAGCGAAAAAACTACCGTAAGTCCGGCATATTGATTCGGCTTCTTCTGCTGTCATAGCTATGATATCCAATTTCAAAATCTATTAGTGGCAGAGCATCATAAGAGAAGTTAGAACTTTATTTTATGAGCCTAGTACCTAATTGTGCTTTTATCTTAGTCGCGACTTCTTTGATATCTGCATCAGTTGAATGAATGTTTATTCCAAATCCAGAACCCAAGCCCGAATCGACCACGCCAATACTTATATTTATCGTTCTCGATAAAATGTCATCGGTTTTTGGAAGATCGCCAGGCTTTACATAGCGGGAGGCCTCTGACCAATTTTCGGTTGGAGTTTTATGTTCTATGATTTGGCTCATGTTTCTATAGACATGCCATCCTGAGTTGATTAGAGTCTTGGTTCCTATGTTCTCAGCAACTTCTTCTGCCCGTTCTCGGTCATCAAAAATAATAGTTAGCAGTGTTGCACATTCACCATCGCTATCATTGATCACTCTATATTTAGCTCCTGGGATCTCGCCAATAAGCGACTTAAGCTTTAATTTCTTTTCTCTTAGAATGTTTAGCATAGTATCGAGTTTTCTAAGTTGAGCTAATGCAACTGCACCGGTTAACTCGTTCATTTTGAAGTTAAGGCCAATTAGACTACCTGTTGCGTTCTTGCCAATTCTATTAGGGGTGTGGCCTTGGTCATGTATGGCAAAAAGGCGTTTGTATAGTTCTTCATCTTTAGTCACAATCACTCCGCCATCACCAGCTGCCAGGTTTTTATAACGATTTAATGAGAATGCGCCAGTTGACCCAAATGATCCAATCTTCTTATTGTTGTATGATGCTCCAGCAGCCTGGCAGCCATCTTCAATAATATGAAGGCCGTGTTTCTTGGTTACTGCAGATATGGCATTCATGGCGGCGGGATTGCCAAGCATGTGTACTACTAAAATTGCTTTCGTCTTTTTTGTAATCTTTCTTTCAATATCTTCTGGATCGATTGTCAGAGATTCATCTATTTCGATTAAAACTGGAGTTGCTCTAGCGTGAATTATTGAGGATATTGATGCTACATAGGTATACCCAGGAACCAAAACCTCATCGCCGGTACCTATACCAAGGGCCAGTAGGCTTATTAGAAGAGACGCAGTTCCCGAGTTCGTTGCTACTGCATATCTGCTGTCACAATATTTGGCAAATTCTTGTTCGAAAGTGTAAACTTTCTTTTTAAATCCGGGATCATCAGGATCACCATATCTAGACAAATGTCCGCTCGACAAGACATCCATTACTTCTTTTCGCTCTTCTTCCCCGAAATAGTATGCACCGGGACCTGCCATAGTTTTCCTCTTTGATTGTGTTAAATTGTTGTTAATTATATAATGCCAAACAATAGAAATACAATAAAAGCTAGAGTATTAGAGTAAGTTTAACTATGTTAAAGATTGGTATCATCGGTTTTGGTAGACTAGGTGGAATTCATGCGAATAGTATTTCGCAGTCAAAGAAAGCTGTAGTTGCTGCTGTTTGTGACCTTGATAACGATAAACTAGAGCTCGCAAAGAGGTTATATAATTGCGCTACTTTTAACAATCTCGATGATTTTTTTGCTTTTGGCCTTGATGCCGTAGTTATATCTTCAAGCACTCCAGAGCATTTGAGACATATTGAGGAAGCTGGCAAACATAAAGTTGCTATATTTACCGAAAAGCCCGTTGGCCTAACCCTAGCAGATTCAGACAAGGCTCTGTCAGTAATAAGCGAGCTAAGCATACCCTTTCAAATTGGCTTTCAAAGAAGGTGGGACAATCGGTTTATAAAGGCGAAGGAACTACTGGATTCGGGTACAATAGGCCAGCCCTTAATGTATAAGGCATATGGCAGAGACCCCCATGCTTCAAGCCCTTCAAACTGGGGAGCTGATAGGAACGGCGGTTTATTCCTTAATGCTGCCATTCATGACTATGATGCTGCAAGGTTTATCCTGGGCCAGGAAATAACCCAAGTGAGTGCAATCGGTGCAGTTGTTCACCATACTGGGCTTAAAGAGTACCATGACTTCGATACTGCGCTCACTACTATGCTTACGGATAGCGGGGTAATCATCAACACAGAATGGAGTAGATATGCTACCTACGGTTACGATATGGGCTTAGAGATTATTGGCACCAAAGGGCTTATTAAAATCTCTCAAAATAATAATGACAAGTTCTCTGTTATGCAAAAAAATGATAACGCCCCATCTGTAATTGAGGTTTTTTCAGAATCCTACAAAAACCAAATAGATGCATTCATCGATTCAGCTATTGCATTAAAATCTCCTTCCCCAACTATAGAGGACGCCCGAATTGCATTAAACCTAGCTATAACTGCTCGTGAGTCAGCTAGCAAAAATGGAATCCCATTGAAACCATTAGTAATTAGCGTGCTGGGCTAAAACCATAATATTACTTTTACATATTAACTACTTTAGTCTATAATATAGACTACTATGTCGGATGTATCAAAAGTATACCTCATTCGTCACGGTGAGGCGCTAAATAACA
>CAYTIU010000017.1:6465-17340 GCA_964438085.1 uncultured Candidatus Saccharibacteria bacterium
GGTGTAACTACCTCGCATATTTTGCATGGTTCGGCCAATACTATTGGCGGGCAAGCTATAGACGCGCCCTTAACTGAAATGGGTATTGGACAAGCAAGAGATCTTGGATCAAGTTTGAGAAGAATTGGTCTAATCCCCGACGTGGTGTACGCGTCGACGGCACGTCGTGCAATCGAAACAGGCACTAATGCCCTGGGCGGAATGCGCTTAGAGGCTAAACCAGTTGAGGATGATAGGCTTCTCGAGCAACATACGGGCGATTGGACAGGTCGCATAGCAACTGAGATATTTACAGATCCTCAAGTTGAAGAGATTGAAAAGTTAGGCAAAAATTTTAGATCTCCTAATGGTGAATCAATGAATGATGTAGGGGAAAGAATGTTTTCCTGGCTTGATGATGTTGATCAACGTGATGAGGGGATTGTATTCGCATTTACGCATGGAGGAGCTATTAGAGCGCTCGCTTCTTATCTTGAGAACTGGACTCATGCAAAAACATATGGCACGAAGCCAGATCACGTATCTCTAACATCGTTTAGTAAGAATGGTCAGATTTGGTTGCCTGAACGTGTGGGAGTAAAACCTGAAGATCTAGACATAGAAATGACTGACCCTACAGAGCTTACTTATTTATTGTCGGATAATGAGCTTATCAGGCAGCATCTAAGGTCTGTAATTTGGTTCGGTTCGCTGAAGAATAAGCAAGATGTGCATGCTAGGTCAGATTTCGATGTACAGATAGTTCTAGATAGACCAAGTACTGATCTTACTGTAGAACTTAATAATATACTTAAAGGTTATCCTAACGCTGATCTCAGCATCATGTATATGAAGGATATTATTGATAATAAAGGAAATATTATATTTCACGATGGAACTAAAGGTCTCTTTTTTATGCAAGTTCTTGCAGAGGGCAAAATACTCTTTGGTGACAATATATACGCTGATCTTGTCGGCAAACTCGATGTTAAAGCTATAAGACCATCCCTGATGGTTACGATTAGAGAATACCTATCGAGACTGAGGGTAATGGGTGCACTATCCCCCGATGACACTCAAGAGTTTAAAAAATACAGCTTAAAAATGTTTAAAGACATTCTATTATTCGAAGGAATAACTGAATTAAGCCGTATTTCTAAGTTAGATAACAACACCACCGTAACTAAAGTTTCTAATAGGTTTGAGATGAGCACAGACGCACGGGATGCCCTGGGCTCTATAGCCGATTATGGTCATGTATTTTCTCAGTCTCAGGTGGCGGCACTGTTAACTGAGTATGAAAAGATCGTCGAGGATATGTGCAATGAGTAACTTTGAAAATGCTGGTTCAATATTTCCTAAGCATGAGTATGTGCAAGCTGGAGATTTTCAAGACATAAGAAGAGGCGTATCGGATAGACTTTTTAATGATCCGTCATTTACAGTTTATGATGCTATGCTTGAGATGTCTGAGGCGGCTGAAGGCTATTTGGCTGAGCTGAGTACAAACTTCCCCAGCAATATGCTTTGGGTCGGCGGATCACTAGGCAGAAGAGAGATGATGCCAAACTCGGATATTGATTTATTTGTGGTCTATGATGACGAAGATCAGCCAAGAAATGACATTGTTGTTCATGGTGTAGACAAATTTGAAATAGGTCATATCAGTAGAGATAGACTAAGGACGCTCTTACAGTACTCATTTATAGATGCAAACAGATTCATTGATGGAAGAGGTATAGGTTTCGTTCCAACTGACGAAATTGCCGAGATGATTCGTGAAGTTAATACGGTAGACAGGCAGCATGCTAACAATATCTGTGAATACTTCTACTATCGCTATTTTGACTTTCCTCAAAAAACAAATAGCATGGGTCCCAACTTGAAGTACAGTACCGGTTCAAGCAGAGATACTATATTTTTCAATATGATGAGTAGGATCGAAACAGGTGAATTTCCAGCTTTCAGGGGAAGCTTGCCCGAAATTAATTCTGTGATGAATCATGCTTTCGAAAATCATGGGGTTGTCCCTCCTGCGCAAGCAGTTAACTTAATGTTTACAGTTAAGAATGCTGCAATATCAGTTTTTGATAAAACAGGTGATCCACGGAGCAAGTATGTATCGCATGATGGCCTAGAGTCTATCTACGAATTTTGTAGAGATAAGTTTGTCGCACTTGGTTATGCTAACCCAAATGACTTTATAGATGGGTACAAGTCTGCAAGAAAAGAGATAGAGTATAGTGTCGACAGCTTATTTAATTCGGTCTTGAGCAGCCACCCCGACAAGGACGCGTTTAAAGCCATTATAGATATGTCTAAAGACGAGCTCGCGCAGCTAAGCTTAGATTTTATTAATGATATGGATCTTGATAATCCTCAGTCTCTTATATCTTTCTCGTCATGGATGCTAATGCGAGCCCGCCCAACAACAGCTCAAATGGATAAAGTAGCAGACGGTTTGATGGGTCATTCTATAGACAGAGTCTGGGGTGGTTTGATGGCCGTAGTTTGCTCTCCTGATATAAGCGATGACATGCTCTCTAGGTTATCTGACTGGCTATATGAAAACGAAAAAGGTGCTTACTTATTGAAACTGATAACAAGAAATCCAAAATCTTCACAACAAACAAAACAAAAAGCTTTGCGTTATTACAAAGAAAAAGAAATAATCATGTAATGATTAAGCTACTAACATTAAACCTGTGGGGGGTTTAATGACTGGTCTAAACGTCTAGACAATATAGTAGAACTTTTTAATCAATTTCAGCCAGACATTATTGCTCTCCGGGAAGTAAGGAATGATAGTAAATTCTACGAAGAGCCTCAGTCTTCTGTATTAGCTAGATTGTGTAATTACGATTATCAAGTATGTGTTCCGGCCTTTAAGGCAAGCATCAAAGAGGATGGAAGAGAACGAACTGCTGATCATGGATTAGCAGTCATCTCAAGATACCCGATATTAGAATCGGAGAGTGCGCTCCTTGAAAAGCATCCAGATGATCACCAACAGGTGTTGGTCTTAATATCGAAGCTTAATATTGGAGGCAGAATTACTCATATCTGTAATGTTCATTTTGAGAACAACGATCTTGCTGCTGAAAGACACCTATTCCAAACATTAGAAATAATTAATGAGAAGAAAATCTTCCCAATTATTCTTGGTGATTTTAACTTATATAACCTAAGTAAGTATAAAAATATCCTAAGTGACTACAAGTTAAGCACTACTGAGGATAATTATATATCCTATCCAGAGGATCAAGGGACTCTTGACTATGTAGTTATACCAACAAGCCTGTATGACTTTAGTAGGGTGACTTGTTCGAAAAAATATGTCTCAGATCACAGAGCAGTCATAGCGAACTAGTCGTTCTATCTCTTTTGCTGCTAGCGGCAGAATAGCCTACTTATGCTTTATGAAATCGAGCCAAGACTGAGCTATTAAATAATGAACTGACTCTGGGTTTGTTTGAACTTTTTTACTAGGCTTTCTACTGGACATTCTACCCATAGAGTAGATGAGTTCGCCTTGTACTAAATTTATGTAGTTATCAACTGCCGCAGAAAAAAGAAAATTGATTGCATTGCCATTATTTAGCAAATAGAATTCATGACCTCTTTTATAATATCTTGTTATAGTCGGATCAATTTTTTCTTTCTTGTACTCAGTATCAATATTCTTAAAATTAAATTCATCGTCTGATGACGTTGCTGATGCTATGTAGGATCCAGACTTAAGTTTACCTATATTCACCAAATCTATTGCTTGAGCGCCTGTAGCGCAGAAAACTATATCGCTTTTACTTATAACCTCATTAGTGCTACATACATAAGCGCCGTCACACGATGCCTGAATACTTCGTAGAGGATTCATATCACTAACTTTTGGTCGTATATTACGCTGATGAAGATACTCGGCTATTCCTCGACCGATCTTTCCGTAACCTATTATGCCGCAGCTACGATACGAGATTAGAACATTAATCTGCCTTAGTACTGTTTCAGTTGCGTGAGCAACACCCTGACCTACAAGTTGATCCTCATAATTTTTTAAGGGACTTCGTGCCACTGATGCTAGTGCAATGTTACTCGAGAGATTGTTCTCATACTTTTGATGTCCATTTTCAGTATCTTCAATTATACCTAAAAGTTTGCTCCCTAGTTGCTGTTCAAGCTGCTTGACTACTGAACTGAAGTATCCGCCAATATCAACTAAGCAAATCTCTTGCTCATTCTTTATTAAATCGATAAATTTACTTGGATTGTCTGAGATACTTTCTCTATTGAATTCATGTAGAATCTTCACTCCTACCGACTCAAGCCTTTTTTGTGAATTCTTGTTTATAGACTTTAGTTTTGGGATTATGCCTATCAAATTAAAGCTCTCTTTTAAGGCTTTGATATATTCCTCGGAACTTGGAATTATGTGCGATACTGCGACAACAGAAATTTTTTTGTCAGCCTTAGTCGTTAAAGACTTGAAAAAAAATTTTACATTTGGCTTAAAGATATTCTCAATCTTGCCGGACACCTTCTTGAAGTTTGGATCCTCTTTGAAGTCTTCCCAGTCTACCCATTTGTAGTTATTTGACTCCATAGGATCATAAGTAACATCGCTATTATTTGTCGTAAACACAAACCTGAAATCATGGTGGTAGTGAAACGGTTCACTCTTCTTTTTGTTCTCGGGTATCTCATGCGTATCTATATCAAAAGGTATTAGTTCACTGCTCGGAATAGCTGGGTGATAGGTTAAATCCCTTAACTTAAGCCCCGTTTCTTCCTTGACCTCTCTTAGGGCTGTATCCATAGGGTTTTTGTCTTCTGAATCAATATGCCCCCCTGGTTGAAGTAGTTTGTCCAAAGATTTGTGATCAAGTAAAAGCACCTGCTTACTTGATTTATTTACTACAAAGGCGCTGGCTGTAATGTGCCCAGTAAAGTTTTTTCTCGAAAAGATGTCTTCACCGCTATCAATTAATTGGGCAAGCAAATCTAGCTCCGATAATTCTTCGGGATAAAAATGAAGATAGTCATTGAGCGTATCTTTAGTATTCATTTTAAGAACTATTTTAGCATATTCATTAATATAAATATAGATTTATTACAAATATATTGTATAATCAAATCATGAAACTCCCGGAAATTGTAGGTGTTGCAGGCACAAACGGATCTGGCAAAGATACATTTGCTGAACAGCGTGCTATAAAGGCTGCTTGCAAATATGTTACGGTTAGCGATATTTTACGTGAACATCTTCGGGCGGAAGGCGTTCCACTCGAGCGTAAAAACTTGTCTGACTTAAGTCGTCAGTAGCGAGAAGAGTCCGGTAATTACGGAATTCTTGTAACTAAAACTATACATAACTATATTGGCGAGAAAGCTGTATTCGGATATGCAGGTCTTTCTGTTGTGAGCCTTCGTCATCCAGATGAAGCAATGAGAATTAAAGAAAATAACGGCTTAGTAGTGTGGGTGGATGCGGATCCGAGAAGAAGATATGAAAGAATCGCTCATTCTGCGCGCGGCAGAATAGATGACCAGAAAACTTTCGATGAATTTATAGACGAAGAGGCTGCGGATATGCACCCAGGAGACGACAGGGATCCGGCTAGAGTTAATATGGGCGCGGTCAAAGAAATTGCAGACATTCAAATTTATAATAACTTTGATCTTGAGTCTGACTATATTGACTACATATCGCGAAGATTTCAACTATAGCTAGCTAGCCAAGTTAATCTTCTTTAAAATCTTTCTCTGATATGGATCTTCATTTGGAAACATATCTACAACGGCTAGGTTATCTACTTTTACTTTATCCCCGATCTTCACTTCTGAATGTTTCTGTACAGTTGAATGTGGTTTAAATCCATCCCTTGTGTACTGCGGATCATTGAAGACTACACCCAAACTTTGGAGCGCCTCAACTAAATCAAGGTGGAGCCTGCTTATACCTTCATTTCTCTCGTAAACGGTTACTTTTATTTCTTGATTGGGCCCAAAAAATTCATTATGAGTCGCGAGGATCTCGGTGGCTTTAGAGCTAGTAGCTATTCTATCTAGAAGATCCTTCAACTCATTGATAGTACTTTCAATTGAAAACGTATCTGCCAGTGTCGTATGAAGAGGCCATTCCGATGAGGAGTACTCATATCCTTCCTCGATATCTTCCAATAAGCAAATGATTGTGTATTTCTGAGTAAACTTCTGCATATCAATGATCTATTGTATATAATACTTCCTAGTAAGCAAATTTGACTAAGTAGGTAATCAATGAGCGAACTAGCTAATGAAGTAATTGCTGCGGCTCGTCTTGAGAGAGGCAGCCCCTTTAGACATCATTTTAAGCCTCAAAACCTATGCGAGAGTGGCTATGTCACGCTAGATAGCTGCATGGACAGAGGCATGGACTCTAGAGGATACGACTGCATGGGACTAGTCATTGCAAGTATCTGCAAAGTTATTGGGATCAATACACACAAATGGCCCACTGAATACCGACATAGCCTCCAGTTACGTCAGTTTGCAAACTATCGAGATCCGCAATACGGTGATGTGTTGTTTATAGAGTCGGTCTCAAAAACTGGCAAACCCTATATGACACACATGGGGTTTTATATCGAAGAAGGAGACCGCATACTCCATGCAAACGGAATGACTAAGATTGTAGACGAGAGTGAGGCTGGCGGTAACACCATAAGCGTAAAATCAGTTAGTGTAGAGTCCCTAATCAGCCACATTTCACTAGGCGATACATAGATCGCGTAAGCTTCGTCATATTTATCAAGGGCGTGATAAGAGGGGCTAGAACTTTGATATAATTTTAACCAAATGAAAGATTGTCAATTTTTCCTACAGAATAATTTACTTCGTGTCGGAATAGTACACGAGGACGATCTTTGGTACTTTACGGGGCTAGATCCGGAAGAAGGAAGTAATGCAGGGATGGCGATAACAAAACGTCATATCAGTACACCTTTTGAAATTAACGAAGAAGAATGGTCAGCACTACGCAGATTACTACCTAAGCTAAAGGGCATGATCGATGATCGTGAATTGCCTCAAGGCTATAACCTGGGCTGGAATGTAGGAGCTGTAGGAGAACAGACAGTCCCGCACGCACATTTACATATTGCCGCGCGATATGATGATGAAGAACTTGCAAACAAAGGCATTCTTTATCATTTCAAGGTGTTTAGAAATAAAAGAAAATAATGAATATGATATGTCAAATGGCAGGGGAGACAGGACTTGAACCTGCGACACCCGGTTTTGGAGACCGGTGCTCTACCAACTGAGCTACTCCCCTATGATTTGTTGTGGTTTGACCACAGGTAATCAAAGCCTATTTTACTGTAATTACTACTGCTTGTCATCTTAATTTTGTTTTCATACTTACGAAAATCTGTTATACAATATATACATATGTCCAAACTTGCACCAGCTAAACCGTTTTTACTTATGTTCTATGGATTCCCCGGGTCAGGCAAGACCTTTTTCTCGCGCCAGTTTGCTGAGCGCGTTCAGGTCGCACACGTTCAAGCAGACCGTATCCGTTATGAGCTGTTCGAGGAGCCGCGATACGACAAACAAGAAAATACCGTGGTCTTACAGATTGTTAATTATATGGTAGAAGAATTTTTACAAGCTGGCGTAAGCGTTATATACGATATGGGTGCCATTCGGCTTGCTCAGCGGCGCATGCTCAGAGACCTTGCGCGCAAGACCGGCGCCGAGCCTATTTTGCTCTGGCAGCAGATAGACTCTGAAAGTGCTCTCGCACGCGTTATGAAGCGCGATCGAAGAAAAACCGACGATCGATACGCCCTGCAGCCAGATTACACTACGTTCCAGAAGGTAGCTGGGAGCATGCAAAATCCGCAAATTTCTGAAGATTACATTGTTATTAGCGGCAAACACGCATTTAGTACGCAGTACAACGCACTCATGCGATATATGCGCCAAAAAGGTATTATCACAAGCGACCAGACAAATCTTAAGGTTGCCAAGCCAGGACTTATCAATCTTGTTCCATCTAACACTGGGCGAGTAGACATGTCTCGCCGAAACATTAGAATTCGCTAGAATAGAAGTATTATGGCTCAAAAATCAGTTGCTATTCCGGACATCGGACAAGTTGTCATACGCAAACGGCGTAATACCCGCTCTATGCGCCTTAGAATTGATGTGCATGGCAACCCCTCTGTAACAATCCCATACGCTATTCCGTATTTTATAGCGGTTGAATATGTCAAAAAACACAAAGACTGGATTAAAACAGAGCAAGCCAAACACACTACACTACTCCATGACAACCAAGCGATCGGGCGGCTACATACGTTGGCATTTCAATATGATGAAGCCGCCACAACCCCAAAGGGTCGCGTTACTAGTAAAGCGGTAATTGTACGGCATAACTCTTCCGTGCAGAATAAAGACGTCCAAACTGCTGCAAAAAAAGCAGCTATTCGTGCGCTTAAACTACAGGCGCGGCATTTTCTACCAAAACGACTGCGTGATATCGCGCTACGCGAACAGTATGACTACTCTGACGTGTCAGTTAAACAACTTAAAGGACGGTGGGGAAGTTGCAACCAAGATAAGGCAATTGTTCTTAATATATTCTTGATGGAGCTGCCGATTGAGCTTATTGATTATGTTATTTTGCACGAACTTGCGCACACACGAGTAATGCACCACGGACCAGACTTTTGGAAAGAACTTGGCGCACACACCGAAGATGATCCAAAGAAGCTTCGTGCCCAGCTAAAATTGTTTCAGCCAACAATTCCAGCACAATCTGTGTCATAATAATGCTTATGCCAAATGACCATACGCATGCTTCTCTTGAGCATGAGCGATTAGATAGTCTTGTAAACAGTATGACTGACGGTGTTATAGCGCTCGACGTTGATTTAAAGGTTATCCGCTATAACGGCGCTGCGCTGAACATCTTAAATAGCAATACGAGTATACAAAACAAGTTTATTGATAAAGTTTTGCGGCCAGTTGATAGCCACAAGCAAGCAATCACTATGAGTAACTTGATTCGAAATGCTACGGTATCTACCGAATCACGCGATTACAGTATTTTGTATGATGACGATAGCCGATGTGCCATATATCTGAGTATTGCCCCTGTACATACTGGCGGCGGAGTTGAAGGAATTCGGGGCTACGTACTGCTGCTCCGCGATATTACGCATGAAAAATCGCTCGAAGAAGAGCAAAGTGAATTTATTAGCGTCGTGAGCCACGAACTTCGTACGCCTGTTACGATTGCCGAAGGAAGCATTAGCAACGCACTTCTATCGGTAGAACGAGCTGCTAAGCCTGAGGTCGTAAAAAAAGCGCTCACTGCTGCCCATGACCAAATATTATTCTTAGCGCATATGATTAACGACCTCTCAACGCTATCACGTGCCGAGCGAGGCAAATTAACACTTGATGTTAGTACAATTAACATTGACAGCCTCTTAAGAGACATCGTACGCCACTATAAGCCTGCTGCAGATGAAAAGGGTCTGGCTATTGACCTGCAACTTAATCCAAAGCTCGAAAGTATTACCTCGAGCGAGCTGTATATTAAAGAAATTTTACAGAACTTTATTACCAATGCTATCAAATACACTGATAAAGGTAGTGTATTTATCGAAGCATCGCCTACATCTAAAGGCGTAAAAGTCAGTGTGCGCGATACTGGAATTGGCATAAAAAAGAGCGAGCAAGACAAAATATTTGATAAATTCTTTCGATCAGAAGATTACCGTACTCGAAGAAATAATGGCACTGGACTTGGTTTATACGTCACCATGAAACTTGTACGCATTTTGCAAGCCGATATCCAAGTAGAAAGTGAGTTAAACCAAGGCTCAACTTTCACCATTAGTTTTCCAAGTATAGGCAAGTAACCTTACTCTGGCTTTGGCAATTTTGGCACAACGTGCATCACTGGTTCGCAGATATTTCTACCTTTCCAGATAACCTCTGAGAACTCGTATTTCATAAGCGAGTAATGCATCAACACTACGTCGGCTAACACAGTCGGTATAAATGCAAACGGCGCAATAAACCAACTCATAACCTTTGTTGCGTGCGTTATGAGTATATACGAGATAATATTGCTCGCTATGCTGATTATCAGCGCTATAATCATCCATGCCGGAATATCCAGAAGCGCTGCTTGGGTAAGAAGCACATATGGCACTACAAAGGTACCGAGCATAGCAACAGTGAAGAATAAGACGATTTCTGGCCGGCGCCTAAGTTGTGGGTATCGCACGCGAACACTCGTATCACGTTGGGCTTGATGGCTTTTAGATGAATGAAGCTGGATTGCGCCGCCAGCGCGCATAAAGCTATACCCGTCTGTCTTAACAAATTGTTTTGCGAAAAATAACTCCGGCAAGATAGTGCGACTTACTGCCTTAAAGCCACCCAAATCTAGCATATCCTTGCGGTATGCCACCCAACAACCACTCAAAACTGGTGGTCGCTCCAAAAAGCGGCGCGGCGGTGCAAGTTCCCACATATAACGTGCAGCTTGGATCAACGAAAAAGAAACCCGCATAAACTCTATCCGTAGCGGTAAAATACTCATCATGCGCTTATTGCGTTCCATAAGCGTAGATATAACCTGCGTTACGGTGTCTGACTTAAACCGAATATCAACACCGCAAAAAATCACCACCTCGCCGCTTGCTTCTCTTAAGAGCTTATCATACGCCTGGTTTTTTGCCAGCCAATTTTCACCAGGCGGATCGCCTTTGACAAAGCGCACGCCGTCATGAGCAAACCCACGAATAATCTCAGGGGTTTTACGTAACTGCGAACAGTCATCAAGTACCAAAATCTCCAATTTAGGATAATTACTATGAATAAGCGACTTTAGGC
>CAYTIU010000018.1:0-2981 GCA_964438085.1 uncultured Candidatus Saccharibacteria bacterium
TGTCGGTTAAAATACGCGTGATATCTAGCATGGTTGAATCAGGATAATCAAGCAGTGCTAAAATACTGTAGCGCAAAATATATTCTAATCGTGGGCCCCAACTGTCAAACATGCGCTTCAGTACGCCAACCAACTCCGAACTGGTATGCGTTTTAAGTTTTGGGTCTGATACTTCCATCGGGTTAAACGCGATAGGAAAATCAGTATCAGCAGGGTTAAAATATAAAACATCATTCACTCGATTTTCTGGGATTCTTCTAAGTACATTCATCGCATAATCGCCGTGCGGATCAATCACCGCAAAACCATAGGGGCTGTAAATATCAGATATCGTCAGTAGTTCAAGCAGTCCGGATTTACCAACACCAGTCTGCCCGATAATATACAAATGCCTGCCCCGGTCTATGCGCGGCAAGCCAAACATAGTGTTATGCCCACGGAAGTTGGTTGTGGCTGCCGGACTGACGTCTTGGCGAGGTTCACTGGTAATAATTGGTAAGTTTGCTGGCGGCTCTGCAGTCTGGGCATTTGCCCATAATATAAATGGCGTTTCTACATTGGTGTGCGGCAAGTGATACAACGTTGCAGCTTCTTCGATATTACAAATGAAACCTTTCTTTTGGATTGTACGAGTTTGATACGTATGCAGCGCACTATAGCCTTCCGTAACGCGCTTTGACTCAAAACCGTTCAAGTATGTAGTGTTAAATTGCTTATAGCTCGCAACGATTGACTGCACGCGTAAGCGCGCTTGCGAAGCGGAGGTATTGCCCCTATACACAATTCTTAGTTGGCAATCAAAGGCAAGTTTTTGGCTTTTTTCCTCGGCTCCCTTGATGCGAATTTGTTCATAGTCAGCTGGTTTTGCAGCACCTGTACTACCGTGTTCTGGCGGCGACCACAAAGCGCCAAGTATGCCGCTCATATTACTCGAGCTTCCACCACCGCGCAAGCCAGCAATATAACGCTCACTTTTATGATGCCACTTGCTTGCAGCCGGACGAATCAATAATTGAATCCATGCCTCTTCGTTATCTTCAAATTTAGCCAACGTTGCAGTTATTGCTGCCAAGGGGTCAACTTCAAAGTTCTGAAAGGTTTTAATTGGTAATGTGTCATTAGCAATAAGGCGTAAGTCTGTACTGAGTACCGTGTCAAACTGCTGCTCGCTCCGCGATACGTAATCCTCAACTTCAGAAATGTGCACGGTCGGGTATTGTGCATAAATCTGCTCTTCGACGAAATCTTTAAGATATTCTGGCGTCCATACATAAAAACCAATCCGCTTTTCTATGACCGCAATTTCAAAGCTAATCCGCTCTCTTTCCTCAGGACGAAACATACCTTTTGACGGCATTGTTAAAAGCCCGTGCAAACTTGCAAACATCTGTTCGGCAGCAAGTTCTTTTTTTTCATTTGTTCGCGGAACCTGCAATAACAACACCACACCTGGGGTATCTTCAATTGGCTTTTGTTTTGAAATTCTTACCATAGTACATAAAAACCATAATTATGGTTATGTAAATATTGTCGCACTTTTACGCAGTAAACGCTAATAAAGCGCGGCTTCTTTTGGCATGGTACTGTCTTTTAAGACTTCGTGTACTTCGTCGGCATCAACGGTTTCTTTTTCGAGCAATCGATCTTTAAGCGCATTCAAAGAAGCCTTATTTGCCTTAATAACAGCCCGCGCCCGGGTAGCAGCTTCGCTAATCAGCGTCTCAACCTCTTTATCAATCTGTTTCGCGGTTTCTTCAGAGTACTCACGCTCCTGCATCATACGGTCCATCATCATGCCGCTCTCAACATGGAATACCTGGTCTCGTAATTCCTTGCCCATACCTTGGTTTACTATCATATCGCGTGCTAGTTCTGCTGCCTTTTGGAGATCACTGCCTGCACCAGTTGTAACCCTATCTTTACCATACACAACTTCCTCAGCGATACGCCCGCCAAGCATACGTGCCAACACATCTTTGAACTCAATAATCGAATGATAACTCTTGTCTTCTGGTGGAATAAACCAGGTTACGCCGCCAGTACCACCGCGTGGAATAATGGTTACCTTATGCACTACGTCGCTATCCGGTAATACATGTCCGACAATCGCATGGCCAGCTTCATGATAAGCAGTCAGTTCTTTTTCCTTTTCACTCATCACTTTACTTTTACGCTCTGGGCCAATAGCTACACGTTCAAATGCTTCAGTTACATCTGTTTGGGTGATTTCTTTATGGTTGTTGCGCGCTGCGATAATTGCTGATTCGTTAGCTATGTTCGCTAAGTCTGCGCCGCTGCTGCCAGCAGATTTGCCTGCTAACGCATCAAGGTCAACTGCTTTGTTCATTGGTTTTTTACCAAAGTGTGTCTTGAGGATTGCTTCGCGGTCTTTACGGTCTGGCAAGCCAATATTTACGCGACGGTCAAAACGGCCAGGACGCAGGAGGGCAGGGTCAAGCACATCAGCCCGGTTCGTTGCGGCCAATACAATGACGTTTTGTCCTTGCTCGAACCCATCCATTTCAACAAGGATTTGGTTAAGCGTTTGCTCGCGCTCATCATGCCCACCACCCATACCAGAGCCTCGGCGGCGCCCAACGGCATCAATTTCGTCGACAAAGATAATACACGGGGCATTCTTCTTGGCTTTGGCAAACAGGTCACGAACTCGAGATGCGCCCACGCCAACAAACATTTCAACGAACTCCGAGCCAGAAATACTAAAGAATGGCACATCAGCTTCGCCTGCAACAGCGCGAGACAGCATAGTTTTACCAGTTCCTGGCGGCCCTACCAGTAGCACGCCTTTTGGTATCCGCGCACCAACGGCATTAAATTTCTTTGGATACTTCAAAAATTCAACTACTTCTTCAAGGTCTTGCTTGGCCTCTAAAGAACCAGCTATATCCTTAAACGTTACCTTGTCTTTTTCATTTCCATACAAACGCGCCCGAGACTTGCCAAAACTCAACGCCTGGTTG
>CAYTIU010000018.1:2991-11084 GCA_964438085.1 uncultured Candidatus Saccharibacteria bacterium
TCAGGACCTGCATAGCAAATTAAGTAATACAAACGCTACGCATCATGAATACAAGTAGCGCGCCGATCAATAACACTGGCAATAGCGAAAGCAGCAGGCCTGACCACAAGGAGTTCTGGGCAGCCTTTTCGTATTCAACCGTTACCTTTGACTCTTTAAGCCCTTCGTCTTTTAGCGAAACGCTCGGGTCTTTAAATGACTTCAGTGTTGGGTCGTCTTTGCCTTTCTCGGTAATCTTTAGTTCATTGCCATTGCCTGATACGACAATTCTTGAGAACTTACCATCGTTCGCCTGGGAAATTACCTGCGAAAACGGGATCTCTTTTACCGTATTTGGCTGGTTGTACGTTGCCAAAATAACGAGCGAAAATAAAATAAGCAATGCGATAAATCCAAAAATTCGGAAACCCTTGCGATTATTCTTTGGTTTTTGTGGGGGTCGGAATGAGTTACTCTTCATGTGCAGGTATTATATAGTGCGCATAAAATTTTTACTAGCGCCCGTGCCGCCTGAGTGCCAAATATTGCTTCGTAACAGCTACGTAATACCCTTTGATAACATCTATATTGTGCCCAGGTTGCAAGGTTTTTGCCTGAACTACAATTCTTTGCAAGGTTTTGGTGTCAAAATCGCGTACGTCTGCTTGTCGGAGCCACGTAGCAGTGATTTCGAGCGCTACTTTATGCGGCAGTCTATTAAAATAACTGCGCGTTATGTGGCGCGTATATGGCTGCATGTGGAGCTGGTTGGTGATTTCTTGATCAATCTCGTGATTTAGATCACACATTTTTGTGATATATGTCAATAACTGATCTCTTTGTTCTTGAGACATATGCGCCACTATCTTATGCCGTACATAATTTCGTTTGTATGAAATATCTTGGTTGGTACTGTCTTCATGCCACTCTAAGGTATGGTCTTTCGCATACGCTAGAAGTTCCTTTTTAGGAATCTCCAGTAGTGGGCGCACTATTTCGCCCCCTGAACCTAAGGCGGTTAAACCCTTACGCCCCGTACCACGGAGCAGGTTTAATAGAGCTGTTTCGATCACGTCGTCTTGGTGATGCGCCGTTATAATTGCCTGAGCGAGCAGTCGCTTGGCTTGCCTGAGAGCCTAAATGGCCTTCATCATATACAAACGGCATGTCATAGGTATGGGCGATTTGCTGCACAAGGTGCCTATCTTCTGTTGAGTCACCGCGGATACCGTGGTCAAAGTGCGCAATAATAAGATGTAAATCGGGTTTTTGGCGCAACAAATCGAGCAGCACCATTGAATCAACGCCGCCGCTTACGGCTACCACATATCTACCTGGTTGCACTGTAATATTCATATCTGTCATAATTATAGCAATGGAGAAGGTGATATTTTCGACCGGTAACGCGCAAAAGATGTCGAAAGGTAAATCTGTTTGCCAAGAATACGGGATTGAGCTCATACAAAACGAGCTCGATATAGACGAAGTGCAATCAGAGGATACCGAGTATGTTGCGCGCCGAAAAGCCGAAGCCGCCTACCAACTTGTAAAACACTCTGTTATCATCAGCGATGATGCTTGGGAAATCCCTGGCCTCAATGGGTTTCCAGGTACGTATGCTAAATCTGTTAACACCTGGTTTTCGCCCGAAGATTACATACGGCTCACCAAAGACCTCGAAGACCGGCGCATTTTACTTATGCAAACACTGGTATATCAAGATCATGACATGCAGCAGTTATTCATTCGAAAGACCGAGGGAGTCTTATTGCGTGAAGCTCGCGGTGAGGTAGGTATATCAATCCAAAAAGTTGTCAGTTTTGAACCAGACCAGACAACCAGCATTTCAGAAAAAATTGCCAATAACGGACACTACAGCGGAGAAAATACGCTCAAAGTGTGGCACGATTTTGCGGCGTGGTACAAGGAGCAGGCATGAAACATCTGTATTTTGTACGCCACGGGCTAAGTGAAATGAACAAAACCATGCAATGGTCGGGACATACTGATACACCGCTGGCGCCAGAGGGACATAAACAAGCCCAAAAAGCTGGTAAACACGCTCGCAAGCAAGGTATGGCATTTGATCTTATTATTAGCTCACCCTTACAGCGAGCACATCATACCGCACAGCACGTCGCAACGCACACAGAATACAACCACGATAATATCGTGCTACATGATCTCTTCAAAGAACGCCACTTTGGCGATTTAGAGGGAGTGCGCAGCCTGGTTATAAGCACAAAATACCTCTTAGATGAATCGTGTATAGATGACCGTGAAGGTGTTGAGCCGTTAGCTACTTTGCACGCTCGCGCCCAGCAAGCCTATTCATATTTGCAGAGCCTACCACAAGATACGGTACTAGTGGTGTCACACGGCGCGTTTGGCCGTGCCCTATATCGAGCCGTTAATGACTTGCCGATGCATTACCGGGACGTACGCTACCGTAACGCTGAGATTGTAAAGTTTATATAGTAATAGCATTCGTACATTACCTGGAAAGATGGTAAAATTACTCCAGGTTAGAAAAACAAAAATATGATAGAAATTGCGTTATTTACAACTGGTATTTTATGCGGTATGGTCAACGCCGTTGCTGGCGGTGGCATTTTATTCGTATTCCCTGTTATGTTGGCAGCCGGGCTGTCGCCACTTACCGCAGTTATGACAAGCACTTTCGCCGGGTGGCCTGGCGCGCTCATGTCTGCACAAGGTTACCGTAAAGATTTAAAAAAGGTACCGAAATATTACTTTTCACTTATTATCCCTTGTATTGTTGGTGCTGGCGTTGGCGCATATACGCTCACGCGTACGCCAGGCTCAACATTTGAATATATATTGCCATGGCTGGTACTGCTTTCTGTGTTGCTTTTTGCGTTTCAGCCGCAACTGCACCGGCACATACACCGTCCAGCACACATGAGAAAAACGTCACCACTGCTCCTTTTAGCCTTGTTTATACTCCCCGTATCTATATATGGCGGCTACTTTGGTGCCGGGTTTGGGTTTATCATATTGGCAATTTTCAGCTTCACAAAGCTAAAGAACATGTTGCAAATTAATGGCATGAAGAATGTCATGGCTGCTGCGATATCGCTCACTTGTGCAATTACTTTTACTTTAGTTGGCGGCATTGCATGGGAATATGCGCTGGCACCACTAATTGGATCAATGATTGGCGGCTTTATCGGCGCACGGCTAGCACACCATATCTCGCCCCGTGCCAGCCGCGGAGCAGTTGTCAGCACAGGCTTTGCAGTCGTTGGTATGCTCTTTTTCAAGGTTTTCTAGCCAGGGATACTAGCAAATAGCAGTAAAAAATGTTATATTTATCCCTGTTCTTGGTGACGTTATTTACCTAAGTCACACACATGGCGGCGTAGCTCAGTTGGTTAGAGCACAGGACTCATAAGCCTGGGGTCGGTGGTTCAAGTCCACTCGCCGCTACCATTATTGACGAATCTTTATTTTTATGATACTATACCATAATGTTTCAACCCCTAAAGTACAGTAAGTACGAACGGCCCGATGGCTACTCTACTAGTAGTCCTATTGTATATGTACGTAAAAATGTCATTAAGGACATTGGCATGCCGGAAGTTGATTATTATGATCTGGAAGAACTTTTTTATAAAGATCTAGGAATACCTACTGACGTAAAGCCAAAAGCAAAGCTGTATGGAGGCTCCATCGGCAAAAGAGCATGGAGAGCCTTTTGCGGCAAGACCGTTAGCCCAGACACTTTACTAGGCTTTCACACGGTGTATACCAATACAATTCACGTTAATGTTTCTGCAACGGAGCGTAGAGGAGGTGCAAATACTATGAGTGTATTTATACATGAAGCTCAACATTTAGCAGACTCTAAAAACTATCCTTTAGCCAAAGCTATAGAAATAGGCATAGGAGCAGCAGTAGTAAAAACTGGCATAGAAGTTGCTGACGCTACGCAGTTCATTCCCGGAGTGGTAGGTGCCTTAGCTGCTCGACAAGGCTGGTACGTGGTTCAGCCAGCTGAAAAGCGAGCCAGGGCGGCTGAAGAGTCTGAAGTCTACATGAACCATAGAAACGACATAGTTTTTCCGTAAGCTGCTAAAGACTTACTTATTAATAAACTCTAGCCGAGCACATGCTCGCTACCATTCCTTAGAACATTGTACGCGGCGGCTGGGTTATACCTTTGTACCATATCTTGCGCAGTTACTTGCTCCGCTTGTATCTGTAATGGCGTTGAAGCAACCACTACTTCATCAATATCAAACATTATTCCTTGAAGTGGAGCCTTCTCTGTCATATCTATATAATAGAATATTATTGTTTTTTTCCAAATAAAACTTTCTTGCTTTAGCTTTTCGTCCTTTTGGACTCGTCAGCACAAACACACATTTGTGGAAGCTAACGACGAGAAAGGTATTAGGAGAGCAAAAAGCTCATCACTAACACGATTTCTCGCCGCCTGTTGCCAGGATTTTATCTAATATCTTAGGCTCTAGATTGCCTCTTTTTTACTTGATACTTCTATACTGCGTGACTAGACGCCGAAGACGAACTTGTCCGTCTTTTTTCCGGTAAATCCGATGGTCAGCCAGTCGACTGATCCAGCGAATCCGCTTGTAGCATTAGCCCATGGCGCACCGGCGCTGTTCTGGCCAGCCTCGATATAAATACGCGAAATTCGCGCATCTGGGCTACCTGCCAGAATGGTACCCAGAGAAATAAACGTGTCCCGATTCGGCGCATTTACAATAGCCTGTGTAGACCACCAACGCGTGGCTGAATCGAGCCCATTCACTGTGTCACCATTCATGTTGACGCCTGGCCGATAAATCGGCTCAAGCACCAGAGTAGTGTTGCGGCTGCAAGATGAAACGGTAGAGCATGCGCCCACCACATCAACCTTGATTGCAGGTGCAACACTGGAGCTCACCCGCTCGGTTACAGCGAACTGATAACTGAGCGCGTGGAGCGCAGAAAGCAACGGCCGGTCTGCTGTTGGGTATGACTTGTATGCTCCAGCGAAGCCACCACCAGGGGCAGCGATGCTAAGCTGCAAGCCATTCGCATCGACCGATGCAGCACCATTGTTACCTCCGGTACCTGCTGCTTTCTGGACAAGAAAGCCATGGTCGCCACTCGCTGTTACATAGCGAGAGTACGTGCCATCGGCGTTCTGGCCGGGGCTACCTTCAGGACCTTGGGGACCTGCCGGACCCTGGGGACCAGTGTCACCTTGGTCGCCTTTGATGCCTTGGTCGCCAGTGTCACCCTTTTCACCTTTGGCTCCCTGGTCGCCCTTGATGCCTTGATCACCCTTGTCGCCTTGGTCGCCTTTGTCGCCTTTGTCGCCCTTAGCACCTTGGTCACCCTTGTCGCCTTTGGCTCCTTGGTCTCCCTTGATGCCTTGGTCGCCCTTAGCACCTTGATCACCTTGATCACCCTTGGCGCCTTGGTCGCCTTTGTCGCCCTTATCGCCGTTACGGCCATCAACGCCATTTCTACCGTCGACTCCATCACGGCCAGCAGGACCTTGTGCACCAGGGATACCAGCGTTTGTAACTGCTTTTTCAAGCCGGGCAACCCTGCGCTCGAGGCTGTTGACCTTGTTGATCTGAACTCGAAGCTTCTTTGTGAGCTTCGCTTTGCTGATCGAGTTAGCGCGGATATCTTTGCCACTAATCTTATTGGCAGCAAAGGCTGTACCTGTCATCGCTACAATAAGCGCGATGATTGCTACGATCATCGACCCAGACGGTCGACGCACATGGCTTCTCAATGCTGTAAGCACCGAGACCTCCTTGGTTGTTGGTTACGGGCACTATTCCAGATAGTTATATACGCAATTTAGAATTATCTCTGTAAAAGAACAAAACTCATGTTCAATCAACCGAGACAACACAATATATACCTCGGGAACTAGCCCATGAATTTACCGATCAACTCTAGCATGTTTTTAAATAAAATGCAATACCCTTTACTTCTTAAATTTTTCTTAAATGGCCGAAAAGCAGCAATTCAGATCACCACAATCGTGGCAATTGTTCTACTTGATCAAGAAGATCTTCGTTACTCAATAACTTTCGTGATACCTTTTGCCATTCACCGGAATTTGTTTGTCCAACACCAGCAGCAACAGAACGCATCCACTGCAACCGTGGCACTAGTTCACCAGATGCTGGATTTACCCGCGTGTAGTGCACTACCTGGCAATTATGTATTTTCTGTGCCGGGTCATTATCTGCAGCTTCGTACTCTTCATTAAACATATACTCAAGCGCCAGCCGCGCCCCCCAAATCCACTCGCCATGAGTCACTGCAATAACAGATTCAACGCCTTTTTCATCATGATCTCGGTGAAGCGTATCAAAAAACTCCCTCACGCGCCCATCAGATATTTGTACGACCGACTCTCCGCCTGGTGGCGCCCAGTTCATTTTGTCTCGTTTTTGCCACGCATAATTTCTTGGATACATTTCTCTGTGTTCTTGTTTGCTTAAGTCTTCAATTTCACCCCAAGATCTTTCGCGGAGCATTCTATTCATGCGCCACGCAGCATCAGGTAAGTCGAGCGAAGCAGCTGTCTCACGTGTACGCCTATGTGGCGAATAAAAGTACCTATCAAATCCAGGTAATCCATATTGGGTAATGATGTGCTCTTGAATCCAGTGCCCAGCTCGCTGTGCCTGCTCTATGCCTTCGGGCATTAAGCGCCATTCATGCCCTGGCCTTTCACGAAAATTGTCATCAAAATATGTATCGTCGCCCTCTTTTGACATATCCCTCACAAAATTTCCCTCCGATAAGCCATGTCTTACGAGTACAAAATGATGCGGCATTGCCATAGTGCGAGTCTCCTTTCTATCAAGATGACATTATTTACGCCTCTATGCAAGCATAAGCACGCAAAAAACAAAAACCCCTGTGTATTTCAGGGGTTCTGTGTTGAAAGCTGCAGAAACTATAAGCTTCTAAACCAGCTATCAAATTTAGTAATATTTTTGTTGTTGGTAGGAACCAACTCAAAAGATAGGGCATCACCTGTGCCTATTTTCATCTTTGTTCCTTTCGTTTTTTGTTTTTAGTAAGGTGCCCTACTATTTTATATGATTTGTTTGTTTTTACCAAACTACTGTATATTATACACCACTTTTTATAAAAAGTCAATGCAATGAATAAAAATAACCCTGTGGAGTAGCTCTCTGATAAAATAAACTGATGGCACTATTCTTCGTCACCGGCTTATCAGGAGCTGGTAAATCGCAAGTTACGCATGCACTTAAGGAGCGTGGCTATGAAGCATACGATACTGATGATGACGCTCTTGCGCGTTGGCAAAACAAGCACACTGGCTATATTCACCCGAAATCCTCTGTAAAACCAGCCCAACGGACACCAGAATTTCTTGCTGAGCACGATTGGAACGTGCCACGAGAATATGTCGAGGAGCTTGCTAAAAAGGCTCATGATAAGCCGGTGTTTTTATGTGGTGTTGCCAGCAACGAGCCTACCTTGCGTGATCTTTTTACTCATACTTTTGCGCTTCATATTGATGAAGCAACACTTATCAATCGCTTACAAACACGTACAAATAATGACTGGGGCAAGCAGCCGCATGAACTACAGCAAACACTCAAGTTGCAAAGGAATGCCGAGCAAAAATACCGAAAGCTTGGTTACTCTATTATTGATGCAACTAGACCTCTTGACGATGTTGTTACCGAGATAATCAAAGGTGTTAAAAATATTTCATAACTGACAAGTAGAAAACGGCAGCTCTGCTTAAGTTTAATACTTACTAATTTATTGCGTACTATCTATTCTTGGCGTTCTTCTCGATAGTTTCTACCGTTTCGCGGGCATTTTGCTTTAGCACCTCTATAGCATCGCGCCCACCTCGCCTGATTGTTTCTACGGCGTCGCGCAAGTCTTGCTGCGAAACATCTGATTGATTGCGTAGTTCCTCTTTGGTTTTACGCAAACGATGCTTTGCCTCATGAGCTTGCCGCTTCATATGATAACGCATGTCCCTGCCGCTACGCGGTGCGAGCATAAGCCCTGCGACAAACCCAGCCGTAGCTGCAAATAATAATTTTGTGGGATCCTGATAATGTTTG
>CAYTIU010000018.1:11094-17153 GCA_964438085.1 uncultured Candidatus Saccharibacteria bacterium
ATCATGTTACTACTTCCTTCCTCTAATTAATACTTTTAATACTTGCATCATACCCAGAGCAGCAGCGCCAACTGGTGCCACATTTTCTGCAAAACGCGCACCTTTATCGGTAACTGTCTGGATTTGCTGTGTCACGTGATTCACTTTGCGCGCAATGCTCAACACCGCCACCAGCACCGAAACCACGACGATTATCAGGACAACGATAGCGATAGTCAGCACGGTCAGTAAAATTTCTTCTGTCGTCATACCCCATCGCCTCTTATTCTCTTATGGCTTTTACAATTGCTAGCAGTACCACAGCGCCAAATACTGCCACAACCAAGCTATATATGTTAAAGCCGCTTATACCCTCGCCGCCAATTATCTGTACCAAGAAACCACCAATCATTGCACCGATAATGCCCACAACTATGTTCAAGAATATACCTTGCTCAGCATTTGTCTTCATAATCATCGATGCGATCCACCCTGCAAATCCTCCAAGTACAATCCATGCCAGTATTCCCATATAGTTTCTCCTTTATTTATTTCGTTCTGTTACAACTGCCATAGCCTCGACGTGTCGTTAACATATTCGTTAATCTCTGGATACTTTGCGGTCTTCCTGTCTAAGAACGAGTCTATTTTATGCTGAAGTTTTCTTCGTCGCATATTGTCTCCTTTCTTTACCTCACACCCTCATGGTACGAAGTATTCGGCGGTGTCGCTGTGCACTTGATTACAACATTCTTGTAAAATAGCTCACACGCAGGATAGACTGTAAGTATGGGTAAGCCACATCCAATAACTATCATGAAAGATACGACCGAGCCAATCCGTCGATATGGCAAGGGTAATATTATCTTTTTTCAGGGTGAGGCACCACGCCAAGCCTATCTCGTACAAGACGGCTCAGTACGCGTATACGCTATTGATGACCAAGGTGAAGAATATATTGTTGGCTTTTACACAAAGGGCGACGTCTTTCCTTTGGACTGGCTGTATAACTACAGCACATCAGCCATGTTTTATTACGAAGCGCTCACGGCGTGCGAGCTTGCGCCCATTGAGAAAACTACCTTCCATGAAGCACGCCAAGATTCTACGGTTCGAGAATACGTGCTCGACCGGTTCTTGCACGAATCAAACAGCAGCCTAATACGCAACCTTGCCCTGCAACAGCCACGTGCAAAAGATAAGATCATATACTTCTTCTATTTCTTAGCTATCCGGCACGGCGAAGAGGCTGCCAGTGGGCTGTATACGCTTGGTATACCGCTCACACACCAAACCATTGCCAATTGCCTTGGACTCACGCGCGAGACCGTGGCGACCGAGCTAGGCCACTTCAAACGATCAGGCGCAGTAGCGTATCGTAATAAAAAATATGTCGTCGATAAAAAATTAGTTATCAAAGCTGTCGGCAAAGAAATTACTAACCTCGAATAATATCGTTAATTCTTCTCGATTTCAGTCACAATCTTGAGTAAATCTTTTGGCGCCGCCCAGGCTTTTAAAACATACTTGTCTGCGCCAAGCGTAAATGCCCGGTCAATCTCGTCTTGTAAATCAAAATTACTGAATACTACAATCTTGGGCTTTCTTTTAAGTAGCTGTGGTTGGTAGGCTTCTAAAAATGCTATCCCGTCCATGCGCGGCATTTTTAAATCTAACAAGATAATGTCTGGTTCAATTTTTTCTACTACTTCGAGGGCTTCGCTTCCGTCATATGCCAACGTGACATCATAGCCTGCCCGTTCAAGGATCATTTCGTACGCTGCACTCAATGCCTGCTCATCTTCGACAACCAGGATCTTTTTTGGAGGTTTCTTCATGATTTAGTATTGTACGCTACGTTTTAAGTTTTTGAGTAAGATTTCTTACAGATTTTATAGGGAGGCTCATAGTAAAGGTTGAGCCCTCACCTAGCTTACTTTTAACAGAGAGGGAACCCCCGTTGCGCTCAGCCAGCTGCTGTGAAAGATACAATCCAATACCACTACCGCTGATATTTGCAGAAAACTCACTTGGAATACGAGAAAATTGTTTAAACAAGAGCGGGGTATCTTTTTTAGCAATACCGATGCCGTTATCTTCAAAGTGAACCTGTATCATACCACCATTTTTTTCTACAACTATACGTATTTTGCCGCGATCTGGCGTATATTTTATTGCGTTTGACAACAAATTCTCCACGATCATACGTACGCTATGCTCATCAGCACACACAAAAGCATTTTTAGGCGTTTTTACCTTTATATCATGCTGCTTTTCTTCTATATCCAGTGCCATTTCTTCGATAACATCTCGAAGCACCGGTATTACATCGAAGCGACGGCTGGTGGTGGTGAGACTTCCTGATCCAAGTTTAGCTACATATAGGAACTCATTGATAATCTGTAGCTGGCGCTCATTAGATTTATAGGCTTGCTCTAGCAGCTTGGCTTGCCCTTTCAGGAGCCGCCCGCCAAAACCATCAATCACCATACCTATGTATTGTTTTACTCCGGTTGCAGGTGTTCGCAGCTGGTGGGAAGCCAAAGATAATAACTCATCTTTCGCTTGCTGTAGTTTACGCTCTTCAGATAATGCAAAAGAGCGGGTTCTAAATTGCACTAATAGATAAACCGCGATACTGGCTATAATCGATATCGCAATGCCAGCACTCAGGACAGTTGAGGGGCGCTGGTTATCAGTACTTGAAACAATGTCACCACTTGCTAATAAATCAACTTTCCACTGTTTTTGAAAAATATCCATATGGGTACTCCGCACAACCCGCCCTTCGCCATCTTCGGTAGGAGTTGAAAAGAGAACATCTGGCTGCTGATCGTCTGAAATGCCTTTTACTACAAAGCCAAAGTCATCACTGAGCGCAATATCTGAAAACAGTTCGTTTAGGCGCAAGGATAAGAACACATACCCCCGAAGCGACGCTTCACGCTCAGCAACAGTATTAACAACAGCATCACGTACATACACCGGCATATACAGTACCACTCCAGGAATATGCTCATTATCTGCATTGTACAGTTCTACCTTGTTACTCATGGTAATCATGCCGCTACGGCCTGCTTCAGTAAGCGCGTCGCGTCGCGCCTGGCTACTATAGGCATCGAATCCTGTTGGATCAGTTGATGAGCTAAAGACTTGATAATACATAACTGGCACGTATACTTCCCTGTCTCCGGAAGGAGTAATAGTTGTGCTTAGGCCTTGGTCTTGCAGCGTTTGTTCATATGCCTCACGCTCAGATGCCTGTACAATCGGCGCATAGCCCAGAGTGCTTACACCCTGGAAACTCTCTTGTACACGAAACTTTGTATAAAATCTATTCCACTCATCGCGGTTAATAGTGTCCGACCCATCAAAAAACGCTACGCCAGACCTGAGTAACGTCTCATTGATTTCCATACGCGTAGTAATTGCATCCTCTAAGAGGCTCATTTCTTCGCTGATTTTGCGTTCTTTCTGAACTTTAAGTGTCGTTTCTGCACCGCGCCAACTAATAACAGCAAATGTAAGCAGTACTACAAACACTACAAACGTCGGTATGATTTGTATAATGAGTACGTCTCGTTTAATAAATCTGCTGATGGGAAAAATAGACATACTACCCAGTATACCGCTTTTTCTACCGGCAATTCATATCGTTCTGGTATTATAAAGTAAGTGAATTATGCAGTTTTAACATACTCTACCGGGATAAACACAGATCATGCACAGTGATGTATTCACGCAACTGAGCCTTGTCATTGTTGTTGCAACCATGGTTGCATTTATTATGCGCGCCCTGCATCAGCCGCTCATTATGGGCTATATTTTGACGGGTATTGTTGTTGGCCCATCAGTCTTACATCTTATTCAAGACAAAAGCGCTTTTGAAACGTTTAGCGAAATCGGCATAGCCCTTCTGCTCTTTATTATTGGCCTTGAGCTCAGCGTTGCGGTTATAAAACGGCTTGGTAAACCAGTTATTCTCACGGCGTTAGCGTTACTGGTGACCGTGGGGACCCTCGGCTATTTATTAGGCGTGGCGTTTCATTTTACCCAAACCGAAGCAGTCATCACTGGATTGGCTCTTTTCTTCAGTAGTACCATCATCATTGCGAAAGTTTTAAGCGATAAAAAAGAGCTGACCCGCCTCAATGGACAGGTTGCTATTGGAGTTATCCTATTTGACGATATCGTTGCTACATTCGCGCTGCTTTTTGTGGCTGCACAGGGCGGTGATCCGTTAACATCTGTTGACCTACTTATGCTGGTACTCAAAGGCGTAGCAGTTATTGCAGCGTTGTTAGTATGTGGCATCAAAGTCCTGCCGCCTATCACAAAGTATATTGCGAAGTCACAAGAACTTCTCTTTTTATTCGCGCTGGCCTGGGGTTTTGGCGTAGCATCGCTCGTAAATGCAGTCGGTTTTTCGGTAGAAGTTGGCGCATTATTTGCCGGTGTTTCTTTGGCGCATTTGCCGTACACCCAGCAAATTGGCGCGCGCCTCAAACCACTGCGTGATTTCTTTATCATTCTCTTCTTTATCAGCCTCGGCGAGCGTTTGCAGGTAGATAACCTTACTGCCGGAATTGTACCTGCGCTTATTTTGTCTGCTTCGGTTATATTACTTAAGCCGTTGATTGTAATGGCCTCGCTGGGCTTTCTTGGATACACCAAGCGCACAAGCTTTAAGACCGGTATTAACCTTTCACAAATCAGTGAATTCTCAATTATTCTGGTAGTTCTCGCAAACGGCAGCGGCCTGGTCAGCGATCATTTAGGCGCAGTTATCACGCTGGTTGCTATTATTACTATTGCGATATCTACCTATCTCATGAAGTACGATGACTGGCTGTACACACGCCTCGAAAACAAGCTCAGATTATTCGAACGCGCCGAAGCCCAAGAAAGAACGCAAACCGCAAAGTCATATAACTTGATACTGTTTGGATATCGTTTTGGCGGGCACAAGTTCCTCAAAACATTCCACGAAATGAAAAAGCCGTATATTGTTGTTGATTACGATCCGGAAGTTATTGAAGAGCTAAGCCGAAAGAAGATTCCACACATTTATGGCGATGTTGCCGATCCAGAGTTATTAAGCGAAATTAACCTTGAAAACACCAAGCTGATTATTAACACTATCGATGACCATGTGGTAAATACCACCATTGCGCGCTATGTGCGCCGACACAACAAGAAAACTATCCTTATATGCTATGCTAGCGACCACGATGAAGCTGCCGAACTGTACAAGCTCGGCGCCAGCTATGTGCTGCTTCCTAATTTCCTAAGCTCGGAACACCTTAATTCATTTATTATTGATCACGGGGTACAAAAACAAGCCTTCAATACCTGGCGCAAAGAGCATCTTGCAGAAATGAACCGCCCAAAAGACGTTTTTATACTTGAAGAGTAATAGTCTGTGCTGTGTGTGTTGAACGCTATACTTTCAACTTAAATCTGGCTGAGCTTGCCGTCTGACTCGCTTTCAAGCAAAGCAGATACTATAGGCTGTGCATCTTGCTCTACAATCTTATACGAATCTAACTCAGGAGTAACGATTGCCCAGCCTCGTTTGCTATCATAGTATAAACTCTGAATCTCCCCGGTAATTTCTGAGCAAAACCTTGCAATACGAACATGATAGGGTGTAGCAGAAGGATCGTCAGTGTCAATAGATGTTTGTGCACTAAGTTTGATTTTATCTACTGGCACTAGCTGACCAGGACCAGAAACAGCCAAAACTCCTTCTCGTAGGTCAAAGCAATCTATTTTTTGTTGACTAGTTTCTATGGTGTGACACATTATGAAGTCTACAAAGGCTTGTTGGGTTTCTGTTAAAACCTCTGGCATTACTGCTGGGTAATCTTCTCTTTTTGGAAATACTAAATTCTCTCGGCTATGCATACTAACTAGACTCCTATCTAAAACTACTGCATATTATAGCACCAGTTTTAGATATTTGCAATTAGTCCGCTTTACAGATACGCACCAAACAAAAAAGACCTTCCAGAACCTGAAAAGTCTTTCTTGGTTGCGGGGGCAGGACTCGAACCTGCGACCTTGTGGTTATGAGCCAC
>CAYTIU010000019.1:0-13963 GCA_964438085.1 uncultured Candidatus Saccharibacteria bacterium
GCTTTATCTTACTGTTACGGGCTGCAGCTTTTTTAGCGACACGTACTCGTTTTTTGGCTGATTTAATGATTGGCATAAATTTCTTTATTTAATCCTTTTTTAATTGATCATTTATTCAAAGAGTAACTATACAAGAACAGGGTATGGTTTGTAAAGCCCCTTGCATAAATTAGCTTGCAAACGCTTATGTTTTATGGTACACTCCAAAGTAAGAGTACCAAGATAAAAATAACAAACGAAAAATAAAGCCATGGATACAGAAAAACAAGTAATAGAACGGCTCAACCAAGCGAATAATGTTTTGCTGACCGTAAGTGCTAATCCATCTGTTGATCAGCTCGCCGCCTGTATAGGCTTGAGTTTGGCGTTGAATAAGCTTGGCAAGCATGCCACAGCAGTTTTTAGCGGCGGTGTGCCATCGACGATCGAATTCCTAAAACCTGAAGAAACCATAGAAAAAAATACCGATAGCTTGCGTGACTTTATTATTAGTCTTGATAAATCTAAGGCCGACAAGCTCCGCTATAAAGTAGAAGATGCTGTTGTTAAGATTTTTATAACACCGTACAAAACCAGCATTTCTGATGCTGATCTTGAGTTTAGCCAAGGTGATTTTAATGTTGATGTGGTGTTGGCGATTGGCGTGAATAACCAAAAAGACCTTGACCAAGCAGTTACCGCGCACGGCAGAATTTTGCATGACGCAACAGTAGTGACGGTTAACAACCAAGATCAGGGCAATGAGCTCGGAACAATCCATTGGCTTAATACCGAAGCGAGTAGCTTATCTGAGATGACGGCGCTTTTGGCAACTGGTTTGTCGCAAGATGTGTTTGACGAGCAAATTGCCACCGCATTCCTTACGGGTATTGTGGCAGAAACAGATCGTTTTAGAAATGAGAAGACATCTGCCAATACAATGAATATCAGTGCCAGTTTGATGGCTGCCGGTGCAAACCAACAGCTCGTCGCGAGTAAGCTCGAAGAGCCAGAACAACCCAAGCCAGAAGATACGCCAGAGCAGCAAGGTGATGGTTCAGAGGGCGGCGAGGGCGGTAAGCCTGCATCAGATGCGCATATTAGCAAAGATGGAACGCTCGAAATTAACCATGATAACGACAAGCTGCCAGAAGCCCCAGATACTCCAGCCGAGGAAACTGAAAACCAGCCAAAACCAGAACCTACTCCAGATACTCCAGAAGCTGGCGCAAATGAAGTAAATTCAAACAAGCGCCGCTACAATGCGCCTGACAGCACCCGGGAAGAAGTGCCATTTACGAGTACCACAGATCCAAATAGTGCTAAAAAAGAACCGCATATAGACCCGCTAGCCTTGCCGCCAGTTGACGAGTCGGCTGCTGCGCAGCGCGACCACGCAGATATTACACTTGAAGAACTGGAAAAAGAGGTAGGTAGTCCGCATCTTAACCAAGCGCCGCCTACTCCGGCACAGGAACCTGTTGCACCTCAGCCACCAGCTGTACCCGCACCGCCACCAAAGCCAATCGGCGAAGAACTGAACCTTGAAGACCTGAAACGCCCAAAGGGCTTAGATGAGCCATCACCTGAACTAGGGGAATCGATCGATGCTGCGCGTGATGCAGTTGCTGCGGCAATGTCCGACGTAAAAGAACCGCTCAAGCCGGCAGCTTCGCTTAATGCAGTGCCGCTTGGTGAGCCGCTCCACCCGCAACCGCCACAACCACAAGCGCCACCTGTGCCAGGCGCGCCTGAAAATAATCAGCCGCCAAGCCCGCCAAGTGACCAGTTAATGACTATGCCCGTGCCGCCACAGCCAGGCATGCCTGCGCCACCACCAACACCGGATCAACCGGAAGCACAAAACTCTGATGATTCAGCTCCGCCAGTACCACCGCCAATTGTACCGCCGCTTCCTGGGCAATAATTATGCAAGGTATTTTACTGGTTGATAAGCCAAAAGGCTGGACGAGTTTTGACGTAGTTAATTATGTGCGCAAAATAGTTGCCACTGAGCTTGGTAAAAAGCCAAAACACGTCAAAGTTGGGCATACGGGTACACTTGATCCGTTTGCAACCGGCTTGCTAGTGCTGTTGATTGGCAAAGAATATACGCGCCGGGCAGGTGAACTTTCGAAGCAAGATAAAACGTATGAGGTAACTATGCGTTTTGGCGCGGTGAGTTCTACGGGTGATCCCGAAGGTGAAATAACAGAAGTAGATGGCAAAATACCAACGCGTGAAGCGTTGGAGGCGGCTACAAAGAGGTTTATAGGTGAAATCCAGCAGGTACCACCGGCGTATTCGGCAGTAAAAATTGATGGACAAAGAGCGTATAAGTTGGCGCGGGCAGGTAAAGAAGTGGTGATTGAGCCGCGCACAGTGACAATATATTCGCTTGAGATAGTACGCTATGAGTATCCTGAAGTGCAGTTTACTACCAGCGTTTCGTCCGGTACGTATATCCGCACGCTGGTTGAAGATATCGCTAAAGCACTGCACACTGGAGCCTATACGACTGATCTGCGCCGCACACAGGTCGGCACATATGTAATTGACGATGCACTTTTAGTAAAGAGTCTTACCATACATGAAATACAAGCTAAAGGTATGTAATCCAAAATGTTATCATTATAGCTACTGAGAGGCTTGAAAACCTATCTAGAACTCCTCCGTGGCCAGGAATACTTTGTCCCCAGTCTTTAATATTTAATGCTCGTTTCGCGACGCTGTTGGCAATATCTCCGATAGCACTGGCGATACCTATGCACAAAGCGAGTAGCCATAAATTTCCAAATCCAGTCACAAGATAAATTATTGTATAACCAATGATTGCTCCAATGATCTGCCCAGCAACACCCTCCCAGGATTTATTAGTATTAATCCAAATAGGTAGCGGGTTTTTTCTGAGATATGTGCCACAAAAAAATGCGCATACATCAGACAAGACTGACGCAAAGCAAACGACAACTAACGCGATGACAGCCTGTGCTGCATGTAGAGCAAAAAAGTATAACCCCAGGTGGACTATTGCAATAATAAAACCCCAAAAATACAATAGGGCATATTGGTTTTTCCACCCTTGGTTATAGGTAAACTCTCGAACTGCTTGAATTATAAGGCATACGGTAACAGCTACTGCTGGCAGCAAGCCCCCATTTAAGATTATTAAAAAAGTTAAAAAAATTGGGATCCACCATACAATCTTTGTCCATAGCGATGAACGTATAAATGCGAGCACATTCCAGTGATATATTGGTAAACACAGTAAAGATCCGAGTATAAAAAGACCTACAAACAGCAAGGTGATGGTGATGCTCAATTCAGCCATAGTTTGGTACCGTACCGCGTAAATTATGGCGCAGTGTATAGAGTGATATGAGGCACAGTACAACGTACTGCCAGTATATTGACGGATTAAGCGAAATACCAATTATCAATACCACAGCAACTCCCCATAATGATGCAGTTGAAGATTTTTGATGCAGTAGACAGCCACATAGATACATTACACTCCCTGCAATTCCAACGACAGGGTACAGTGCAAATATAAGTCCAAGCCCTGTGGCGATACCCTTACCTCCTTTAAACCGTAGCCATATTGGGAAGATATGCCCAATTACTGCACTTAATCCTACAAAATATGCCAAAGTTTGATTATGGGTGATACCAAGTACCGTGAATACAGGTATAAATCCTTTCGTAACATCACCTAATAAAGTTAGCACACCTGCTTGCCAGCCTACTACGCGTCGAACGTTTGCAAACCCAATATTGCCGCTACCCTTACTCTGGATATCGACACCGTACTGGCTACTGATAATCTTGCCAAAGGGGATTGAACCCATCAAGTAACCTATTAAAAGAAAAAAGATTATTGTTGCACTCATGCTTATGCTTTATAGTATCAAATATGCTCGGTGTGATTGGGTTTATTTCAGCTTTTTTTGCAATCCTTCTATTTGTAGCTAGCTTTCGTTATGCCTATCCACGTCTAGATCGAAGTGTAGCACTTTCGTTTACCTCAGCGTTCATGATGCTTGCAAGCATCATGGCTTTCGCAGCTATAGCATTGCTTATTGACAACCCAGAGACACTCAAGTCTACTATCATAGCGATTGATATCGTATTATTAATTGCTACCGGATTTTTACTAAATATTTTATTACCAATTAAGAATCCACTTATATTGACGCTGCTTGCAGTGGTTGCCGGGCTAGCTATAGCTGCTCGAGTAACAAGTGAACCAACAGCTGTTATTAGCGAGGGTATACTATACTTTAATATAGAAGGAAGTATGCGGCTAATAATGATGGCAGGATTATTTGGGGTGTGGTTTCCTGCAAGTTACATTGTGGCCAGGCAAGCAGTAAAAACTGTAGCCGCCGAACAGTTTCATAGGATTATTGAATTGGCTTACATTATGCTTACAATTAGTGCAGGGATATTTTTCGCAGCTCGTACCCAGAATATGATTTTAGCTAGCTTCGGAGCGCTCGTCGTTACGTTCGTGAGTATTACAGGCTTTAATGTTATGCTCAAGCGTATTACCGATATGATGTTATCAAAAAAAAGGCGCCGTCATGCAAGATGATCTAAACAATAATCCCCTAGAGGCAAATCAATCCGTACAACCTACTGCACCCTCTGATGACGCAGTATGGGTATCTCGCGAAGAGTATAATCGATTGCGTCAAGCTGAAAGTTTACAATCTCAATCTGTAACTAATCAGCCTGCTGTTGTTAACTCTGCATTTCAAGCTGAAAAAAAACAATCACCTTGGATGGTGGTAGTACTTGGTGCACTCGCAGTTATTTTGTTTTTAAGCTTTGCAACACCTTTTTTTGATGGAGGATTATCATATACTTTAATACTATTATTTTTCGGTATTGCTTTAATAGGCTTGGTTGACTACTTGCGTAAAAGTAGGCAAGTAACTTCCTCGAAACAAACAACTAGAAAAGTTATAAGGGTGCTTGTGATAAGTGCTCTCATATTAGCAATGCTACCTGTCTTATATACCGCTGGAATGATAATATTTTTTATTATCATTGTTGGTTTAAGTGGTGGCCGCGGTTCGTAGGGTGTTGCGCATAAGAGAGCTCGTGCAGCTTATGCGTATCCAAAATGCTACTCATCCACTTATTGCTGCTCTTGTTGGTTATGTTGCAGTACATGGCAATGATGTAGCGGGTCTTTGTTACGGTCTTGCTCTGTTTGTAGTTATTCATTCATTAGTGACAATTTGGAATGATATCGAAGACAAGTATGTAGATAGCCTAAACAAGCGATCAATAGTAGCTACGCTTCAATCACAGGGCAGGAGACACGATATAACGGCGCTAATAATGATATTAGTTGCTCTTGGTGCTATCCTTTGTTTTTTTGTACCATTTTCTGTATTTTTATGGTGCTTAGTCTTTGGCTGTGTAGGGTGGCTGTATAATGCTCGCCCTGTTCAGGCTTCGCGCAAGCCAATAATGTCAATGATTATGATGTGGCTAGGGTATGGCGTTATACCGTTTGCGCTTGGTGCAAGCTTTGGTGAAATACATGGAACTGTATATATGCTTGGATTTGGCTGGTCTCTTTCACGACTTTCTCTATCTTTACTTAAAGACTTCAAAGATGCTATCGCAGATGCCAAGGCGCATAAACGCACATTCCTACTTGTGTATGGCAAGACATTGGTTGTACGACTCAGTCTTAGCTTTTTGATTATAGGGATTAGTCTAATGATTGTTGCTATTTCTACTGATATAGAATGGTATGAACTAATCAGTGTAGTGATATTTGCAAGTTTCTTACTCAAGGCTCGGAGCGTACTCCTAAAGGAGCAAACGTACTATGGTCTGAACCAGGTTTTCCATCGTTGTCTACGGTATCAACTAGTGTTCGACGGATTTGTATTGCTATGTCTGACTACCTAGTTCAATACCTTAGTTATTTTGGGCTAATATTTATTTCGATCGTTTTCTTTTTCGCGCCGTTTGTTATTGTGTTCTGGTACCGCAATCGTCATCAAATCAAGCAATCAACGCCGCACTTCAATTACTTTATGGAGCGTTTCATGACGAGCCCAGAATCAAATTACCTAGTAATGGTGTGGGCGATGTGTGAAGCATTAGTTTGGTTTGTGATTCCTGAGTTCCTGCTTATTTTGGTAGTTTTTATGAAAGTTCATAAAAAGTTTGATCTTGTGAAATATGACATTATAGGCACTGTTATAGGCACTGCTATAGGATTTATGATACGTTTATCAGACGATACTTTTCTACGCATACCATTTGTCTATCAGCGTATGATTGACCAAACACACGTATGGTTTGAACAGTATGGTATATGGGGGCTTCTCAATCAGCCATTTTCAGGAGTACCTTACAAGGTATTCATACACGTTGCACACGAGTATCACTTCTTTATAGTACTCTTTATATTTATAGCTGTTTTTGCTCGAATATTTAGATATGTTGTTGTCTATGAAGTGACGAAAGCACTTTATCCACTATGTCATAAATTTGTTCGAAAACATTATTCGGTGTTATTTATATTTGCTATTGCAATCTTTACGGCACTCCTCATGAAAGTTTCACATATGTATCAGTAGCTTTGAGTTGCATAACAGATGTACCTGTGCTAGAATAGTACCTAACGCCATCAGAAATCTCTAATATAAGCAAAGGAATTGGATGATCTCGAGTGAGAAAAAGCAAGCTGCTATCAAAAGTACACAGCTGCACAAAGATGATACCGGCTCAGCAGTAACACAGGTTGCGGTTGCGACAGAACGCATCAAGGAATTAACTGAGCACCTTAAGGTGAATAAAAAAGATTTTGCAGCGCGACGCGGTTTGTTGCAGCAAGTTGGTAAGCGTAAACGCTTGCTCAAGTATATTGCAGCAGAAGACGGCCAAGCGTACCTTGACCTCAAGAAAAAGCTCGGTATTCGTTAACGCGCATGGACTCAGGTGCCTTGAACATTCGAGGCACCAAGCTTGTGCACATTAAAGCGAGAAGTACGTTCACGCGCGAGAGATCAGATATATTGCGCTCAAACTATAGGGCACATGGAGCGGTTATATATTTGGACCCTGCGCATGAACAAACTCAGAAAGGACCAGAATGGGAACAATAAACCCCTTTGGTAAAGAAATTATAAAAGTAGAAACAGAGCTTTGCGGTAAGACGCTGAGCCTTGAAGTTGGACGCGTTGGCTTCCGCACGAGCGGCAGCGTTATTGTGCGTTATGGCGACACCGTAGTGCTTGGAACGGCAATGGTTAAGCCGAAAAGTGTTCAGGGTATGGATTATTTTCCCCTCAGTATCGACTACGAAGAAAAATTTTATGCATCAGGCAAAATTAGCGGCAGCCGATTTATTAAACGTGAAGGGCGCCCGTCTGACGAAGCAATTCTGATTGGCCGTTTAATTGATCGCCCAATCCGTCCACTCTTTCCAAAAGGTTATCGGCACGAGGTACAGGGTGTAGCGACTGTTTTAAGCATGGATCCAAGCTTCCGCCCAGATATGGTAGCAATGATTGCAGTTTCTGCAGCATTGACACTGACAGGCGCCCCATTTGATGGCCCGATTGCAGGGCTTAGGATTGGTATTGAAGATGGCAAGTTTGTAGCATTCCCAACGAAAGAGATATTAGAAGAGGGTGAACTTGACCTAGTAGTTGCTGGTACAAAAGATGCCATTATGATGGTTGAGGCTGGTGCGCGAGAAGTATCTGAAGAACAGATTGCTGAAGCGCTAGCATTTGCCCACGAAGCGGTGCAGCCAGCAATTGCACTGCAGCAAGAACTCGCTGAAAAAGTTGGTGTAACACCAATTGAATACGAGTTAGTAAAGCCAAATGAAGAAATCCAAACGAAAGTCAATGAATGGGTAGATGGTAAGCTTGGCGCGGCGCTTAGGGCAGCATACCCAGAGCGTAATGAGCTTGTTTCGGTGTTACGTGAGGCGTTTCATAAAGATTTTGAGCTCAAGCACGGTGATATATATGAAGACCTGAAGCCAGAATATAACGAAGCATTTACTATGGCGCTACACGAAGATGTGCGTAAAGGTATTGTAGATGACGGTGTTCGTCCAGATGGGCGAAAACTGGACGAAATCCGCCCGCTTTCGAGCGAGATTAATTTATTGCCGCGGGCACATGGTTCGAGCATTTTTACGCGAGGCATGACCCAGTCGCTCAACATTACGACGTTAGCGCCACTTAGTTACGCACAAATCCTTGATACGATGGAGCGGAACGATGTTGAGAAGCGTTATATGCATCACTACAACGCGCCAGGGTACACCGTAGGCGAGATTCGCCGGCTTGGTAGCCCAGGCCGCCGTGAAATCGGACATAGTGCGCTTGCAGAGCGAGCATTACTACCGGTTATTCCATCTGAAGCAGAGTTTCCGTACACTATTCGTACGGTAACTGAAACCATGAGCCAAAACGGCTCAACTTCGATGGCAGCAACCTGTGCAAGCTGTTTGAGCCTTATGGACGCTGGTGTGCCGCTTAAGGCGCCAGTCAGTGGTATTGCTATGGGGTTGATGCTTGATAACGACAAAGCTTATATCTTGAGCGATATTGCTGATGCTGAGGACTTTGCCGGTGATATGGACTTTAAGGTAACCGGTACTGCTAAGGGTATTACTGCGCTACAAATGGACATGAAAGTCCATGGTTTGCCAGTAGAAACGCTGAAAAAAGCGTTATTACAAGGCAAAGACGGGCGAGCCCATATTCTTGAACATATGCTTACTACTATTAAGCAGCCGAAAGATGAACTGAGCCCATATGCGCCGCGCGTTGAATCGATCACGATTAACCCGGATAAAATCCGTGAAGTGATCGGTAAGGGCGGCGAGGTAATCCAGAAGATTGTCGCAGAAACCGGTGCACAAATTGATATTAAAGACGATGGAACAATTATGATTGCCAGCCCTGATGGTGCAAGCATTGATGCAGCAAAACAGTGGATCGCGAGCATTGTGGAAGAACCTGAGGTTGGAAAGATTTATCATGATGCACCAGTGGTGAGCGTAATGGACTTTGGCGCATTTGTGCAAGTGTTACCAGGTAAAGACGGCTTAGTGCACGTGAGTGAAATGAGCGAAGAGCGTGTCAATAAGCCAAGCGATGTTGTAAAGGAAGGCGATAAAGTAACCGTAAAATTGGTTGCGATTGATGATCGTGGCCGCTTGCAGCTTTCTATGAAAGCAGCAGCCCGCGAACTTAATAAGTAGGTATGAGTACGATAAGCGACAAGCAAACACTTCTCGACCAGATAAAGGCAGATATTCTTAGCGAGAATATCTGCCCAGATTTGGCCAAGACGGCCACGAACCTTGTGATGGGTGATGGAAATGCTGATGCAGATATTGTATTTATCGGCGAAGCACCAGGTAAAAATGAAGATATACAGGGGCTGCCATTTGTCGGTGCCGCTGGCAAATTCTTAAATGAAATGCTTGAAGGTATTGGCATGTCGCGCAGCGATGTGTATATCACTAATATTGTGAAATACCGCCCGCCAAATAACCGGGATCCGTTGCCAGAAGAAAAGAAGGCGTTTTGGCCGTATTTGGTACGGCAGATGCAGGCTATCCAACCGAGTGTTATTGTGACGCTTGGCCGGCATAGTATGGAATATTTTTTGCCTAACCAGAAAATATCCGCTATACACGGCGAGCCAAAACGGATCATCTTTGGTGAGAGGAAGATAGTTATTCTGCCGCTTTTTCATCCGGCAGCAGCATTGTATAACGGAGGTATGCGCGAGACACTTATAGGAGATTTTAGCGCTTTACCAATTATTGTAGAAAAAATTAAGAAGAATCAAACATAATACAAAATTAGTTTCAGAAAGGACAAACTATGACTCAAAAGAATCAGAAGAAAGACAACCAACCAAAACAACATAATAAACAGCGCCAGAATAGGTCGAAGACCCAGCAGCCAAATGGGGGCAACGGCAACGGCGGAAATGGCAACGGTAAAATATCTCGTGGCGCAGCAGTGCGCGCCCAAAAGCGTACGCAAATGGACGCACAACGGATTGCTAACCAGTATGCGGCAGCCAACCCGGATTTAATTGCCCAGGCTGAAAAGCGAGCTAATTTTATTGATGAAAGCCCGCGCCTTAAGGTTATCGGCCTTGGTGGCATGGACGGCGGTGGCTCAAAGAACACCATTCTTGTTGAATACATGAACGACGCGGTTATTATTGATGCCGGAAACGACCTAGGTGTTGACTTGCCAGGTATTAACTATGGCATTGCCGATTTTTCATACTTACGCAGTATTAAGCACAAGTTGCGTGCCTATATTATTACGCATGGGCACCTTGACCATATCGGCGCTTTACCACATATTGTGCCGGAATTCCCGGCGCCAATTTATGGCTCGCGCTTTACCATTGGTCGGGTAGAGGAGATTTTCCAGAACTTTGGCGTGCCAATGCCAGAAGGTTTTGAACTTCGCACCGTCATTATGAATGAAGATACGCATGAACGACTCAAGGTCGGCGCGTTCTTTGTAGAGTTGGTGCGGATTACACACTCAATTCCAGGCAGCACCATGGTAGTACTTGATACGCCAGTTGGACGTATTATCAATACTGGCGACTTCCGTCTTGACCCAAATCCGCTTGACCACGAAAGAAGTGATACCGATCGCTTGAAAGAACTTGGAAACGAAGGCGTGCTAGCGCTGTTATCTGAGAGTACGACTACCGAGCGACCAGGCCGTACCCCGAGTGAGAGCACCATTGAACAAAGTTTTATTGACATTATTGACCGGGCGCCAGGACGCATTTTTGTCGGTTTATTCTCGACTAACATGAACCGTGTGCAGATGATTATCAATGCCGCGGTGCACCATAATCATAAAGTTGCAATGGACGGGCGCAGTATGATCAGTACGCTCGAGATGGCAATTCGCCATGGCTTTATGAAAGTACCAAAAGGTACCTTTGTGCCGATTGCCAGCGTACCAAGCATGAAAGACGAACAAATAGTGGTGGTTTGTACCGGTTCACAAGGTGAGCCAAGTTCAGCGTTGCAGCGTATGGCGAGCGGCGAGCACAAACATATCAAGCTCAAAGAGCAAGACACAGTTATTTTAAGTAGTACGCCGATTCCGGAAAGTGGCAACGATTCACTCATTGGTGAAATGGTTGATGGGCTTATCCGTAAAAACGTGCATGTATACGAACACCGCAACCATGAACTTGACGGTATCGGCCCGCTGCACGTATCAGGACACGCAAGTATTGACGAGTTTGCAGATGTCATTGACATGCTTAAGCCAAAATTCTTCATTCCAATTTACGGCGCATTCCGATCTAAGAAGCGCCATATCGATATCGCAATTAACCAGGGTATTCCACGTGCCAACACCTTAAATGCTGAAAATGGCGAAGTCATTGCGCTCACTAAAGACAAGATGGAAATTATTGGCGAAGTGCCGCATGGTACGATCTTGGTCGACCAGACCGGCATGATTGTGAATAACATTGTCGTAAAAGACCGTGTACTGCTAGCTGAAGAAGGTTTGGTGGCGGTGATTCTTACTATCGACAAGAAAACCGGCAGCTTGCTGACAAGTCCGGATATTATCAGCCGCGGATTTATATATATGCGTGGTAACGAAGAGATTATGAATGGCTTACGCCAAGAGTTACGCCGGGCAGTTGGCCAGCGCTACAAGCGTATTGATCTTGACCGGTTCAAGGCTGAGCTAAAAGACCACGTAACGCACTATCTGTTTGAGCACACCCAGCGAAGCCCGATTGTCATTCCGGTTATCAATGTAGTTGGCGGTAAAGGCGAAGTTAAGACTGCCACAAATGGTAACCGCACAAAAACGACTGAAGAAATTGCAGCCGAGCAGCAAAAGCGCTTCCAAGAACTGCGCGCTAAACTACTCACGCAAGACGCGCGTACTGACTAAGCCCGGTACGAGCATAAGCGTTGACAAATGATGTAAAATTTGCTATAATTAAGAGTAGTACGGTAAGTTATGCATATTTACAGCGTAGCTCCAGAAACAAACAAGTGATAAAACAGTATAGATTTGATAAAATAAAACAGTAATGGCTAAAAAGAAAAAACGAACACGCGCAAAAGCGAAAAAAAAGACACAGGCAGCGGTAGCCCCGGCTGAACGCTCGGCATTTTGGGCGTATAGTGGTGCGATCTTTTTGTTCGTGGCGGCGCTATTCTTACTGCTTGGCGGTTTTGGCACTGGCGGTGCACTACCAGTAGGCATGTTTAAGGGTGTATTCGCGGCACTCGGCTGGGCAGCCTATATGGCGCCAGTTGCGCTTGTATATTGGGGTATATACAAATTTAAGAGCGAAGATCGGCGGATTCCACTACCACGTTTATTTGTGATGATCGCGGTGTTAGTGTTTAGTGCCAGCTTTTTCTTTGCAGCGTTTGCACAGTCGCAGGCAGACGGTACCTGGACAGGCGGGCATGGCGGTTGGGTTGGCGAGATTATCGGCGCAGCTGTATTGCAGGCACTCGATAAGTTCCCGGCTACAGTTTTATTCTTTATAGCCGCGTTGTTATCAATTTTTTATGCATTTGGTATTTCGCCTAAAGTTCTACTCAAGCTTGGTGCGTTATTTAAGAAGAAAAAACAAGATACCGATATTGATGAGCTCAAAGCCCAGGCGGCAGAAAGCGGCTTTAAATTGAATGAGGGCGTGCCGGTTGAGCACCACAATGGTGCAAAGCCAAAAGAGCAGCCGCGGCTCAGTTCGCTCAGAAATAGTGCAACTAAATTGTCAGTTAAAGAGAATCACGATGCACTCACAACGGCCAGCGACCCGGATTGGGAGCTGCCAACAACAGCATTGCTCAATCAGAAACAGGATAAGGCTGATGCGGGTGATGTGAATGGCAACGCACAAATTATTCGTGACACGTTTGACCACTTTAAAATCAAAGTCGAGATGGAAGGCGCAAATGTTGGCCCACGCGTGACGCAATATACGCTCAAACCGCCCTCTGGCACAAAATTAACGAAAATAACGGCGCTTGAAAATAACTTGGCGCTTGATTTAGCGGCGCACGCCATCCGTATTGAAGCGCCAATCCCGGGCAAACGGGCAGTTGGTATTGAGGTACCAAACCTCAAGGCGGCCACAGTACGGATAAGCTCGCTCTTGCAATCACCAGAGTTTGCAGCGGTGAAAAGCCCGCTTGGTTTTGTGATTGGTAAGGATATTGCTGGTAAGCCAATTGTAGCTGACTTGGCAAGAATGCCGCACCTTTTGGTTGCTGGGCAAACTGGCTCGGGTAAATCGGTGATGATAAATACGTTTCTAACGAGCCTTTTGTATCGTAATTCGCCGTCTGACCTTAAATTGATTTTAGTCGACCCAAAACAGGTTGAAATGGCACCGTACCAAGATATTCCGCACCTGTTAACGCCAGTTATAAACGAGCCAGAAAAATGTATCAGTGCGCTGAAGTGGGCGGTTGCCGAGATGGAGCGGCGCCTGCGTACCATGGCAGGAGCCGGTAAGCGTAATATCAACGAATACAATAATCTCAAAGAAGAAGAGGGTATGCCGCACATCGTAATTGTGATTGATGAGCTAGCTGATCTTATGATGATGGCCGCGCGCGACGTAGAGGCGTTAGTTGTGCGTTTGGCACAAAAGGCGCGGGCAGCTGGAATCCATTTGGTGCTTGCAACACAGCGCCCATCGGTTGATGTTATCACTGGCCTGATTAAGGCAAATGTGCCCGCGCGGATTGCGTTTACGGTGGCGAGCGGTGGCGACTCTAAGACGATTATCGATGGCGTTGGCGCTGAAAAACTACTGGGGCGGGGTGACATGCTGCTACTCACCAGCGACATGCCAAAACCGAAACGTGTACAGGCTGCCTTGATTGAAGATGGCGAAACGGTGAAAGTCACTGATTTTATTCGCGAACAACGGGCGCCACAATATGATG
>CAYTIU010000019.1:13973-15146 GCA_964438085.1 uncultured Candidatus Saccharibacteria bacterium
AGTGCAACTGAACGGCCGGGGCGGTGTAGTAGTTGGTACAGGCAGCGGCTCTGATGCTGATGACGATATGTTTAAAGATGCAGTGCATGTGGTGATTGATTCGCGCAAGGCCAGCACGAGTCTCCTCCAGCGCAAATTACGTATTGGCTACGGACGGGCAGCGCGGCTTATGGAAACTATGGAAGAACAGGGAATTATTGGGCAAGCAGATGGCAGCCGCCCGCGCGACGTGCTAGTAAGTAGCATGGACGACGTCTTTGGCGGCAGCGCAGCGGCTATCGAGGAAGACTCAAAAGACGAATACCTAACGCAATAACTAGGAGGAAGGAAAAGTATGAAAATTACAAACAATGGAGTGCCAAGTGCTATTCTTGGCGTATTATTTGCTATTGGCGGCATCGTTCTTTTAATTGCCTTGCTGTTCATTAACACAAGCCATGGTATGCCTGTTTGGTTAGTGCTGTTGATTGCAGGTATCACAACTCTTTTAGGGTCAGCGGTTGCATTTACGGCAAAAAATACGCGTATTCTAATTGTTAAAGATGGCGAAAGTATAGCTGAAAGCAAAAAGGTGCTTGGCGGTACGTTGCAGCGGCAAACATTTATGTCACAAAATGTTGCTGCAGTACAACTTGAAACGGTGAATGAGTACGATTCAACAGCAGACAGTAGTGGTCATCGGGGTACGAATACAAAACGGAGGAGTAACCTATTTCTAATACTTAAAGATAATAGTCGGATTCCGCTTGGCTCGAAAAGTAAGAATTCGAATTTTACGGTAGGTGGATTTGATGTAGGTAGTATGATTCAAAAAGCGCCACTTTCGAAAGAAGCAAATATGATTGCAGAATTTCTTGGCGTACCAGTGCAGACTGCGGGAGAAGTACCTTTAGGAGAAGCGGTACAAAAAGTCCGTGATGCTATCATATCTCCCGGAAACGATAGAAATACGGGGCAACCGACTGTGCAGCCGGTAGCCACAGCAACCACCTGCACCAGTGCCAAACCCTGGAGTGCAACAGGCACAACACCAGCCCTCAAATACAACAGTTAATGTACCGGGTGAACAGCAACCTCCGTCGCAAATACAACCATAATCTACTTGCAACATAAGCGGAATAGTTTTAAGATAGAATTAAAACAAAGACCGTCAAACACAAGGAGGGCGTATGC
>CAYTIU010000020.1:0-6425 GCA_964438085.1 uncultured Candidatus Saccharibacteria bacterium
CACTAAGCAAACGGTGTTAGGTTGGCGGCTGGGGTATGCGCCCAATACCGGTTCTGCTGCGGTAGATTTTGCTAAAAAACAGGGTTTTACTATGAAAGAGATCACGCAAGCGGGGCTGACGAACCGTTTTGGCGGTGATCTGTTCAGAGGGCGATTAATGGTGCCGCTGGCTGACGAACAGGGGCGAATTGTGGGCTTTACAGCGCGGCTGCTTCACGAAGATCCGCAGGCGCCCAAGTATATCAACACGCCGCAAACGCCACTGTACGATAAAAGCCGGCATGTCTTTGGGCTACACCTGGCAAAAGAGGCGATTCGCAAAACCAAATTTGTGGTGCTGGCGGAAGGAAACCTCGATGTTATTGCCAGCCACCAGGCTGGGGTGCGCCAGTGTGTGGCTACGGCTGGTACGGCGCTAACCGAACAGCAGCTTAAAACCCTGAAACGTTTTACCGGTGATATTCGCCTCAGTTTTGATGCCGATAAAGCCGGCATTGCGGCCACCGAGCGGGCAATCCCAATTGCCAGCAAAGTGGGCGTGCGCTTAGGTGTTATTACGATTCCAAATGGCAAAGACCCAGATGAGCTTATCCGGCAGGACAAAGCGGCGTGGGAAAAAATTATTCAAAGCCCAGAATACGTAGTGGACTGGCTGATTGGGCATTACCAGCGCGAACTGGATCTGACGAAGTCGGCTGGTAAGCAACAGTTTAGTAATACGGTATTAACAGTGGTACGAACACTAGAAGACCGGGTTGAGCAAGAGCATTATACGCAAAAAGTGGCAGATATTATCGATGTTAGCCGTGAGGCGCTATTACAGATGAAGCTGGATCATACCGCAAAACCAGCACCCACCCAGCAAGGCAAGAAGATGGTTCTTACCAAAGAAGAGCATGACGTGCTGGAAATCCAAAAAAAGCAGAACAAGCTTATGGCGCTGGTATTGCTGCAGCCGCGGGTGCGTGAAGCGCTTGATAGGTTACAGTCAGATTTCTTGATTGACGAACCAGCAAAGCAGGTATTTGTGTTTTTGCAGAAGCACCCGGACTTTGCTGGCGAGCCAGCCCAGGCCAAGGAATTGAAAGACATCGCAGATTATGTTAAAATGTTAGCATTACAGTATGAGGAACTTTACCAGGATATAGCATTGCTAGAACTGCAAAACGAAGTTGAATACTTGCAGTCAGAGCTGGTAAAACAATATGTTGAAACTCAAAAATCTCAAAACAAACGAGCCTACAAAACAGCAAGCGCTGAAGAGGAGCGTGCTTTACTGCAAAAGGACAAAGAGCTCAATGAATTATTACATAAGTACAAGGGGGCTTTATAATGCCGAAGGATAAAGACAATAAAGCTAAGAAAGACGATAAAGACACAAAAGATGTAGCAAAGGTTGATTTGTTGCAGGCCAAGCAGGAGCTTTTTGAAAAAGCTAAGAAAGCTGGACAGATTGACCAAAAAGAAATTAATAAAGTCATTGCGGACACGCAAGAAAACGTTGAGATTTTGGACGCGCTCTACACTGAGCTGGCGGAAGCAAATGTTGAAGTATTGACGACCGAGCCGAATGCCGAAGGGTTCACTGATGAATGGGTTGCAGAAGACAACGAGGAGATTGTTGTTGAAGACCAAAAATACCTTGACGATATTGCTGACGACTCAGTGCGTTTGTATTTGCGCGAAATTGGCAAAGTACCACTGCTTACCAGCGAAGAAGAATTGGCACTGGCGCAGCGAGTAGTTGCCGGCGAAAAAGATGCTAAAGATCAGATGGCAGAAGCAAACATGCGCTTAGTGGTTTCGATTGCGAAGCGGTATGTAGGGCGCGGTTTAGATCTGCTAGATTTGATCCAAGAGGGAAATACTGGTTTGCTGCGCGCGGTTGAGAAGTTTGACCCGGATAAAGGGTTTAAGTTTTCTACGTATGCCACGTGGTGGATTCGCCAGGCGATTACGCGGGCGATTGCTGACCAGGCACGAACAATTCGTATTCCGGTACACATGGTAGAGACGATCAATAAATTGTTGCGCACGCAGCGCCGTTTGACGCAAGATTTGAACCGCGAACCAACCAATGAAGAGATTGCCGAAGCTATGGAAATTGGTGTGGATAAAGTTGAACACATTATGAAGATTAAGCAGGATATTTCTTCGTTGGACGCTTCGATCCGTGATGACGAAGAAGAATCTGTCTTGGCTGATTTTATTGAAGACGAAGACACAGCAACGCCAGAAGAATCGGCAACCGGACAGCTCTTAAAGGAGCAGGTAAAAGATATGCTCGGTGCGCTAACCGAGCGTGAACAAAAGATTTTGCGCCTGCGTTTTGGTCTTGAGGATGGGCGGAACCATACGCTCGAAGAAGTAGGGCAAGAATTTGCGGTAACGCGTGAGCGTATCCGCCAAATTGAGGCAAAGGCGCTTGCTAAACTACGCCGCCACAAAGACGCCAAAAAGCTCCTCGATTACATCAAGTAGGTTTCTTTGGTATAGTTAGGTGAACATGGCTTGGGCGTTTTTAATAGTTGCGGGGATATTTGAGACGGCATTTGCTGTTGCGCTCAAAGCAAGCGACGGTTTTACAAAGTTTCTACCAAGCGTTTTGTTCGTCATTTTTTCGATCATTAGTTTTGCATTATTAAGCTTGGCACTCAAAAAATTGCCAGTTGGTACGGCGTACGCAGTGTGGACGGGGATTGGTACTGTCGGAACATTGATATTTGGAATTATTGTATTTCGCGAGCCAGTTACTGTGCTGCGGCTGGTATCGATTATCCTGATTATTGCTGGAATTGTCGGAGTCCGAATAGCTGGATAATCCCTAGTTTATATTTAAGAAAAAGTTAAAAGATTGATACAATAGAAGTATGGTAATTTATGGAATTGGCGGGACCAATGGGTCCGGCAAGGATACAGCGTGCCACGTGTTGGCAGAAAAACACGGTTTTTATGCGGCTTCAGCAAACGATATGCTGACAGCTGAACTAAAACGGCGTGGAGCTACAATTGACCGTGTAAGCAAACGAAACCTGAGTGCTGAGTGGCGCCGCGAACATGGCATGGCAGTGATTATTGATAAAGCGGTAGCAGCTGCTAAAGCAGCCGGATATGACAAAGTGATTGTTGGTAGTTTGCGCCACCCGGGTGAAGCAGATAGAGTCCATGAACTGGGCGGCAAAGTACTGTGGGTTGATGCTGATCCTGAAATTCGTTATAGCCGGATTACTGCTGGTAACCGTGGACGTGCCGAAGATAAGAAAACTTTTGAAGATTTTATGGCAGATGAGGCTGCCGAAAAACGACAATCGGGCGATGCGGCAACGCTCAGTACCGATGCGGTCAAAGAACGTGCCGATATTTTCCTGACAAACAACGAGAGCGTTGAAGCGTTTGAGGTTGCAGTCGAACAGACACTTGGTTTATCCTTGCGCGTATGAAGCTTGCAACATATGACGCGTATCAAAAACGAGTAGAGAAGACAGTTGCGGCGTACTGCGAGACAGCGGCGCCCGTGGTAAAAGATAGCCAGTATCTTGAAGTACTACAAACAAACACAGATCGTATACAAGGTAGCCTGGTGTTGGCTGGGTATGATTTATGTGGCGGCTCAGACCATAAAATGATTGATAAGGCTGCGCTCGCGATAGAGTTGTTTCATGCCTATGTACAATGTTTGGCGTTGGAAACAGATACCAGGCAGGCATTACGCGCGCAACATGAGGCTGAAATTATACTTGCAAACCTGGAGGTTGACCCGGGGTATCGTATAAAGGCGCTTAGTATTACCAATAGAACTATGATGCTTGTGCAGTCTACCTATCTTAATCCTTTGGCGGCAGAGAAATCGCAGTGGCAAGCAACAGCGGTTACGCTCAATCCAGTACACGTGGGACAGGTACTTGCTGGTGCTGGGTGCGAAGCCACGAATGCAGTGACACCGTTATTGCTTGAAACTGGTACGCGTTTATTTGAAAAAAATGAGATTGATATGCCAGCAGTTTTACGAGATCTGCAAGCAATTACTTGGTAGATTTTGCGCGCTTTTGACGAGTGTTATTCGTGTGGAGCATATGGACAAACTTACGACGATTTTCGCGATCGTAGCGTTGGAACTCACGAAAGCCAATGTAGAGAAACGCTGCCAAAAAAGCATACAAAATATCTGTACTATAGGGTGTAATAACAATAACGATGTAAATTGCAACGAGCGTATACAGCAGCGCCAGCGTATACGACTTTATAGTGCGGGCTTTATGGATACCTTTCAGTTTAAGCGTTTTAGAAAAGTGGTAGCGGTGATGCAAAATGTGCGCCAGTAAACACATAACAATGGTAGTAAATAGCAGCACAACCGCATTTTTGTAGATAAGTGCTGTGGTTGGAATCTCTGTAAACGATGTGCCATGGCGCGTGAATAAGAATAAGAAATTGCCGATACCAAGCAGAGTAATAACGCTGCCCCAGACAAAAATATTACGGCGGCGCTCGGTCAGGGTTGGATCAATTTTTTGCTTTGGACGGCGCTGTTTGACAAGCTGGTATTCTAACTTATATTCGAGCAGTAGATACAGTACCACACTAGCCAGCGCTAGCAAACACAGCACCACACTGAGCCAAATATTGTGTGTAAAAAGTGCGATCGCAATACACACCACGATTAAAATCGCGCTGATATCGAGCGTTTGCCAAAGTACTTCGGTGCGAAGCTTTTTTACTGGAAAATGAAAGCCGTTCATACTGGTGTTAGTATAGCACTAAGCATAAACAATAATCATCTTTAGCCATCTAGCGTATACTGTAAGTATGGCAGAAACGGCGCGCAAAAAGCTGGTGGTGATTGACGGTAAGTCGGTGTTTTATCGCGGCTACTATGCTATGCCGAACTTGAGTACAAAAGATGGTACGCCCACGGGCGGCGTGTTTGGGTTTGCAACCATGGCACTTGAAGTTATTCGTAAGCTCAAGCCAGATTATGTGGCGGTGGCGTGGGACAAACCAAAGACGAATATCCGTAAACGCCTAGAATTGTATCCGGCATATAAAGCCGGGCGTAAACCGGCACCGGCAGATTTTTACGAACAAATTCCGCTCTTGCACGAACTATTGGGTGCATTTGGGTGGCCGCTGTATGAGCTTGACGATTATGAAGCAGATGATATTATGGGCACCTTGGCGCTCCAGGCCGATGCACATAATATTGACACATTGCTAGTGACAAGCGACCTAGATTTACTGCAAGTAGTGAACGGGCACACTAAAGTATATGCGCTCAAAAAGGGATTAAGTAATATTGAGTTGTTTTCGCCAGATAGTTTTAAGGCGAAATATGGCATTGATGTACACCAGTTTTTGGATTTGAAAGCCCTAAAGGGTGATTCGTCGGATAATATTCCCGGTGTGCCGGGTGTTGGCGAAAAAACTGCCGTACAGCTGCTGCAGCAATATAAAACATTAGATGGTATTTATGAAAACACGATGCTCGTAAAAGAGAGTGTCCGTAAGAAGTTAGAAGCTGGCAAAGAGTCGGCGTATTTGAGTAAAAAATTGGCAGCTATCTGGACAGATGCGCCGGTTACGCTTGATTTAGCTGAGGTAGATGGCAGCAAGGTGAACCCGGAAAAAATCCGTGACATTTTGCAAAGGTTAGAATTTAGAACGCTTGTACGGCAACTGCCAGAAGTGATGCACGTTGCCGATGAAGCTGGCGGGGTAGGCCATGGCGCAGGGAATATACGCGTTGGGAAGCATACGCATATTAATACCAATGCTGCACTTGCTAAGGTTACGTTGCCAGACAAAAAGCCGGTTATTATCCATTCGCGGGCAGCTGGCAAGCACGGACATAAGCCGACGTGTCTTGTGGTGTCTGGTGCAAAAAATGAAGTGTACACGCTTGATCTGCCAAAGCTAGATACAAAACGCGTGAGAGCACTCCTAGCTGGCGCGCAAGTTGTAGGGTATGACGTAAAGACAACGTACCAGGTGCTGCTTGCGCTTGGCATGCAAGATCTGCCAGAAGTTGCCCACGATATATTGATTGGCTCGTTTGTGCTTGATTCACTGCGGCGCGAGCAAACGCTAACTGAGCTTGCGCAAGCAGATTTAGACTATGATGGTTCGCCGTTTGAAAATCTTTCGGACGAAGAATACGTGCAGCGGGCGCCTGAGATGGTGGCAGTGATTCGCGGTTTGTATGAGCAGCAAAAAGACGCTATACAGGAGGTACCTAAATTACCAGCGCTGGTAAAGACCATAGAGTGGCCGGTTATCCCGGTGTTGGCGCGTATGGAGTATACGGGTATCAAGCTTGATACGGCATATCTTGAGGCATTTTCAACCGAAATTAATGACACGATTTCTGATCTTGAGCAGCAGATTTATGGCTATGCCAATGCGGTCACGAAGATGGATGGCCTTGGCTT
>CAYTIU010000020.1:6435-14431 GCA_964438085.1 uncultured Candidatus Saccharibacteria bacterium
TGAGGAGTTTAATATTGCCAGCCCGAGCCAATTAGCAGAGATTCTTTTTACTAAGCTTGATCTGCCAAAACAGGGAATAAAAAAGGGCAAAACTGGATATTCTACGGCCGCGAGCGAGTTGCTGAAGCTTCGCGGTGCGCACCCAATTATCGACCTTATTTCGCAGTACCGCGAGGTAACAAAGCTAAAGAATACGTATATAGATACATTGCCGCAGCAGGTTGATGAACAGTCACGCGTGCATACTACGTTTCGCCTCACTATTGCGCAGACCGGGCGTTTGAGCTCTAACGATCCGAATTTGCAGAATATTCCTACGCGTACTGATTTAGGGCGGCGGATTCGGACAGCGTTTGTAGCGGATAAGGGCAAGCTTTTTGTGAGCGCAGATTATAGTCAGTTTGAGCTTCGTTTGGCGGCCACGATGGCTGAAGATGCTGAGCTCGTAAAGATGTTTAACAACGGCGCGGATATCCATAATACTACCGCAGCACAGGTGTATGGGCGGGAAATTGAAGATGTGACTAAGAATATGCGCCGGGCAGCAAAGGTGATTAACTTCGGTATTTTATACGGCATGAGCCCGCATGGCTTGGCAGTAGCTGCCGGTATGACGTACGAGCAAGCGATAAGTTTTATCGAACGTTATAAAGAATTACGCAAACCACTGTTTGCATATATGGATCGCGTCAAAGAAGCGGCACGCAAAGACGGATATGTAGAAACAATTTTTGGGCGCCGACGCCCAATGCCAGATATACATTCGAGTAACTTCATGGTGCGCTCGGCCGCTGAACGTGCGGCGATCAACATGCCAATCCAGGGTACCGAAGCCGACCTTATGAAGCTAGCGATGATAGAAATAGATAAAAAGTTACGCGCAAAATACCCAACAGCAGATATGCTGCTCCAAATTCACGACTCTATTTTAGTGGAGGCTGATGAAAAGGACGCCCCAGCAGTTGCTGAGATGCTTAAGCAAACCATGGAGGCAGTTTATCCAAAATTGCCAGTTAAGCTCGATGTGGATACAACGACTGGTAAAAACTGGGGCGAATTGTAGTGGATAGGAAAATACGAACATTCCAGCTCAATAAATTAGTACGAGATGGAATCGTAGACGATACCATAGCGCAAGGCGGGAAAGTAGAGAGCAGACTATTGTCTAGTGCCACATTAGATCAGGCGCTCATTGCGAAAGCGTCTGAAGAACTCGAAGAATTAACAAAGGAAATCACTGCAGAAGAACTCGCTGATTTATATGAAGTACTTGGTCAAATTGCAACGAATAACGGAATTTCAGCAATTGAAATTACTGAAGCTCAAGAAAAAAAGCGCCGGCAGGTTGGAGGGTTTACAAATGGTGATTATATAGAAACTGTAACATTACCTGAGAACAGCGAATGGTCTGAGTATTATGCTAACGACCCCGACCGTTTTCCAGAAATAAAGGAGTAGTATGGGTAAAGAAAAGTTGTTTTATGTTGGTGTAAAAGGAGTTATTGTTCAAGACAAAAATTGTTACTTTTAAAAGACGCGAGTAAAGAATTTTGGGACGTACCGGGCGGGCGTATTAATGGAGGCGAAACATTTAACGAAGCGCTCCAGAGAGAGCTTTCAGAAGAATTACCGGGCATACAAAATATCGAAATTGGACGTATTATTGCGTCGTTTCGTGTACCGGGCAGTATAAAAAATAAATGATCTCGGGCTTGTACTGATATTCTTTCAGGTTGATGCCAATATTCCGCAACCAGTCATATTGAGCAATGAGCATACTGATTACGAGTGGGTTACTTTTGAGGAAGCTGCCCAACGCGGCTCTGATGCCGTGCAATATTTGGCAAAACAACTCATCGTGTAAACTGGGTTATTCAGAAAGTCGGCGGCGCGATCGTTGTGACGAATGTTTTTTGGTTGTAATGCGTCCGCCGCGGGCTTTATTGAGCCGCCAAGCGAGAATAATAATCCAAACTCCAAGTGCCAGTGCAACGCCTGCCGAAATACCACTGTATAAGCTGGACGGATTTTTTACGAGCATCAGCGCCACAAAAACAGTAAATAGCTCGCCGGCAATGAGTACGCGGGCGAGCCTGTGGCTGCGCTTTTCTTGTGCGAAATATCCAATTGCGAATAACATAACGTACCATCCACCAAGTATGAATATGATAATAATCCATAAAAATGAATTGGTGACGCATTCCATGCTGTTTTCGCAGTTGGTTGCAACGTCTTTGATACCTCCAATGACAATCAGAAGCGTCATCACAGCCAGCTGAATAAATGTAGCAGTTGCAGTTTGGTAGCGTAGTTTCATTACGCATCATTATACTAGTTTTTGATTTGCTTGCTACAATAGTTTTTATGATACAAGCGATTATTTTTGATTGTTTTGGCGTGTTGGCTGAAGATGGCTGGACACCATTTAAGCGCAAATACATTGAAGACAAGCCTGATGTGGCGCTGGCAGTGCAGCTACTAGGCAAAGAAGTCGATAGTGGTACGCGCAATTTTGACGATATGATCCGTGAAACTGCCAAATTGGCAGATGTTCCGGAGTCGGTGGTGCGCACTGCAGTGTGGCACCAGGTACCAAATGAAGATTTGTTTGCATATATAAAAACCCTTAAGCCAGATTACAAAATTGGTGCACTGAGTAATGCCAGTTATAACATTATTAATGAGCTTTTTACCCTTGAACAGGCGGCTCTTTTTGATGCCACAGTCTTGTCGTATGAAGCAGGTGTGGTGAAGCCCGATAGGAGGGCATACCAACTAATATGTAAACGCCTAGATGTGCTACCCGAGGAAGCTATTTTTGTTGACGATAATCCACGACACTGTGCTGGGGCAGAGGCGGTGGGTATGGCGACGATACTTTATCAAGATGTTTCGCAAACTCGCACAGAAATAGAGGCTATCCTCAAAAAGCAACCACCCCAGTAGTACAAAGAGATAATATCTTGCATTTTTTGACTACATATGGTATCATACTAGAGTAAGAAGAGTGTTGATATGCGATATATTGTAGGATTTCTGATTGTTGTCGGTTTGGTGGTTATTTTTGCGATTATTTTGTTTCGTGTGTTTTTTGGTGGGAGCGGTGAAACACCTATAGAAAACCAGGTAAATCTGGCAGATTATGAAAGAACGGGCGTCATAATGCGCATGGTGATTGATGGTCCGGTGACGTCCAACGAAGAGCATCGTCAGGTGCATATTCAGGTTGGGCAAGGCAATAACACCATGCAAATTATTAAAGGTTATCAGGGAGAGGTAATCCAGCGAGAAGAGACTGCGAGCAATTCGACAGCTTATGGGAATTTCTTGCGGGCAGCTGATTTATTAGGCTATACCAATGGAAGTATCCTGCCTGCGCTCGAAGATTACCGCGGGCACTGTCCGTTTGGCGTGCGCTATGTGTTTCAGATTGTTGATGGTGATGACGTAAAGCAGCAGTATTGGGCAACGTCTTGTGGCGAAACTGGGAGTTTTGGCGGCCAAACAGACCAGGTGGTGCAATTATTCCAGGCGCAAATTCCAAATTATAATGATATTACGTCTGAAGCCCAGCTTAGCTTTTAGTTGCGCCGATACGGAAAATGATGCGTTTTTCGGTTTGGCAGGCGCGCTGTAACTGTGTGGTGTGCATACGCAGGCGCCCGATTAAAGAGGAGTTTCGCGCGGTAATAACGATAATTTTAGGTTGTACCTTTACGCCAACTTGCACATCAAAATGTTCAAGCACGTAGCGCTTAATGATACCGATCTCTTGCGGTTCATCAAAATTTTTGCGCATAAGAATATCTGACAAATTGTCCATAGTACCAGTATAACTTACAATAAGGGTATGCCAGAGTTGCCAGAGGTTGAGACGGTACGGATCGGGCTGGGTAGGTTATTGCCCGGGCGCGTTATTGTACGCGTTGATTTTGACAATCCGAAAAGTTTTCCGAATGCGCCAGCTGATGTGGAGCAGTTTGTGGTTGGTACAAAAGTAGTGCAGGTTGCACGTCGCGCCAAGGTGTTGCTGATTGAGCTATCGAGTAAATATTCGTTAGTTATTCATTTGAAAATGACCGGCCAGCTGGTGTTTCGCGGCGAACAAGTTTTTGGGGCGGGACATCCAAATGATTCGTTAGTTGGCAAGCTGCCGGATAAGTCTACGCATGTAACGATTTTCTTTGAAGATGGCAGCACGCTGTTTTTCAATGACCAACGGAAATTTGGGTGGGTACGTGTGTTCCCAACGGCTGAAGTACCGAATATAGATTTTTTTAAGAAAGTTGGCCCAGAGCCATTGAGCCAAGATTTTACCGCAGCTGTGTTTATAGAAAGGCTCGCGCGGCGTAAAAATAGTGTGGTCAAAGCTGCGTTACTGGACCAAACGGTATTAGCAGGTGTTGGTAATATTTATGCTGATGAGAGTTTGTGGGCGGCAAAAATCCACCCGGCAACTCGCGTAAAAGATGTGCCCACAACTAGATTAAAAACACTCCATAAGGAACTTATTACTATTTTGCAGCTGGCTATAGAAAAGGGCGGCTCGACTGATAAAAACTACGTAGATGCTGAAGGCAAGAAGGGTAGTTACATAAGTTTTGCGAAAGTATTTCGGCGCGAAGGCAAGCCATGTATGCGCTGCGGTACGACTATAGAAAAAATCCGTGTGGCGGGGCGTGGGACGCATGTTTGTCCAATCTGTCAGAAACGTCCAAAATAGCATAAAAAGTGCTATAATCTACAGTGAACCATAAACGGGATGCCATGAGAAAAACAAAAGCGTTTGTGAAACGGAAGTTGCAGCGGCTGCAACAGACAGTACGGCGGGTGAAAAAGCTCGGTCGCAGGCTCTCTATGTCCATATTACGTGTGGTACAGCGTATAGTGTGCCCTGTATTCAGGCGAATTGCGCATATTGCTAAACGGATAGACAGGAGTATTCAGCGCGGATTAACAAAGTTTTTCAAGGCGCTATATAAAATTAAGGTGTTTCGCCCGGTTGTAAAGCCGGTGTATCGGGTGGTGCATGCGCATCATAGAATCAGCGCTGCAGTGGTGGCACTGGTGTTTATGGGTACGCTCGCCGTACCGCTGTTGCAGATACATTTTCGGAACCAGCGCTACGAGCTGAGTAATCAGGCGCAAGCGTTGCTGGGCGAAGCAAATACAAATTTGACCGAAAAGTTGACATTCGATTCTGAAAAATTGATGTACCAGTTTAACAAAGACGCCAAAAAGACGAGCAATCCATCGAGTGAAGAAGAAGTTATGGAGCAGTTGAAATCGCAGGTTGGCGGTGGCGGTAAGGATGATGAGCAGCTGTATAGCGCGGATATCCCAATGGATTTATCGGGCGGTACTACTTATTATGACAACCAGTTGCAGCTAGATTTTAAGATTACGCCGCAGTTTGAAACAATGCCCGGCAAGCAGCATATGGGGCATTTGGTGTATCCGTTGCGTGGAATTAGTGGGCAAATGACATACTCGCTTGACCCAGCCGGACTAAAGGAAAGTATCATTTTGTACGAAAGCCCAGGCGATGAGCTAGAGATGAGCTATAAGCTAGACATACCAAAAACTATGGAGGCGAAGCTCATTGAAGAAACAGGCGAGATTGGTATTTATACTGCAGATCCGGCATTGCTTGGCTCAATTACGTATGGGTCAGAAAAAGATCAAAAAGCAGTTGAGAACGCACGCATAATGTCTGCTAAAAATTATTTAGCATTTAAAATACCGGCGCCGATTGTGTTGGGAGTTGATGGTAATAATCAGACTGAAGCAGAGTCGGTGCATAGTAAATTCACGCTGGTGGGCGATACATTGACTGTGTATACCTCTGGACTGGATAAAGCATCCTATCCTTTAAGTATTGACCCAACGGTGAGTATAGACAGCACCAGCGACTTTCAAACCGGAAATATGGAAGACAACAACGGCGTGGTTGATAGCGGCAGCTTATCACGTGGTGGTTTAACTGGCGGCAGTCTTGGGAGTTATGACAATACCACAAGCTTCTCTACGGCTAGATTTGCGCATACCTCAATTACTTATAACGGATACATGTATATATTAGGGGGGACGAGCAACATGAGCACTTTGTTTTCTGACGTCCAGTACGCTCCCATCAACAGCAACGGCACATTAGGTTCATGGAGTAGTACCACTAGCTTTACGACCGCCCGACATAGTCACACCACAGTAGCCTATAACGGTTACATGTATGTGCTTGGCGGCAACGGAGGTGGCGCAAGAAATGACGTCCAATATGCTCCTATTAATTCCAACGGCACACTGGGGTCTTGGAGTAGTACTACTAGTTTTACCACTGGTCGATACTCCCATGGCTCGATTGCCTATAACGGTTACATGTATGTGCTTGGCGGATATGGTGGCGGGTATCTGTCTGACGTCCAATATGCTCCTATTAATTCCAACGGCACACTGGGGTCTTGGAGTAATACTACTAGTTTTACAGGCAGTACTCCTGGAAATAATGCAACGACTGTCTACAATGGCTATGTTTATGTATCAGGGAATAGTTTGAGTAATACTACTTATGCACCATTAAACTCGAATGGCACTCTAGGTAACTGGAGTACTACCGCTAGCTATACGACTAATCGAAGTAACCATACAGCAGTTGTTTACAACGGTTATGTTTATGTAGCGGGAGGTACCAGTAGTTATAGCAGTGGTTTCAACGACGTCCAATACGCTAAAATCGATTCGCCGGGAGTGATATCGGAATATAAACCAGGGCCCAATCTGCCATCTGCACGCTACGGTAATAAAATAGCTGCCTATAACGGGTGTATGTACACAACGGGCGGGTATAATGGCTCTTCTGCATTAGATACAGTACATTCTGCTGCCATAAATGCTACTACTGGCGCGCTTGGTTCGTGGACATCTCGCGGTACATTCACTACAGCGAGATACGAGCACGCATCTTTAGCATATAATGGCTACTTGTATGTTATTGGCGGCTATACGGGTTCAGCTGCGACCAACACAATATTAAGAGCAGCTATTAATACCGACTGTTCGCTTGGTACGTGGGCTTCATCTACATTTCCTACTGCCAGGTTTGATATGTCGGTAGTTGCCTACAACGGCTACATGTATATTCTAGGAGGATCCGAACCAGGTGTGTGGCATAACCTTGTCCATAGAGCGACTATAAATGCTACTACTGGTGCACTTGGCTCGTGGACTTCTTCTACTGCGTTTACAACAGCACGTACCTTTCATGCCTCCGTTGCCTATAACGGTTACCTATACGTTATCGGCGGGTATAATAACGGTACTTCTTATAGTGATATCCAGTTTACTGCGATTAATAGCAGTAATGGCTCGTTGGGGTCATGGTCTTCAACGACAAGCCTTCCAGCTGCAAGAGTAGCTCATGGCGCTGTAGTAAATAATGGCATACTCTACATAGTTGGTGGTAGTAATGGCTCTGTAACCGATAGCATTACTCAGTACGCGCCACTAAACACTGACGGTACTATTACATCTGGTGCATGGAAACAGACAGAAAGTTTGTCTATCGGGCGAAATAACTATGGAGTAATTGCCTACAACGGCTACATATATACCGCTGGGGGGTATAACACAGGCTCTACGTCAGTATCGCAAACGTTTAACTATACTGGCGGGCAGCAAACGTATACTGTACCTGCAGGCGTAACAAGCGTACAAGTTGACGCGAAAGGCGCCGCAGCTGCCTGGGCTACTGGGAGTAGTAGTATGGGTGGCACGGTTCAAACAACACTTGCTGTTACTCCCGGGCAAACCTTATATATACGAGTAGGGGGCACTACTGGGTACAATGGTGGTGGTACAGGTACACAATCAAATCCCGGTGGCGGTGCATCTGATATACGATTAGGTGGTACAGCACTAGGTAATCGAGTCATTGTAGCTGGCGGCGGCGGCGGCGTAGGTATAGGCTACCCTAATCTGGGTGGTGGGTATGGCGGTGGCA
>CAYTIU010000021.1:0-12285 GCA_964438085.1 uncultured Candidatus Saccharibacteria bacterium
GCCACTTCTTCCCTTATTGGACGGCACCTAAACCCGACAGCCCCTTTATACTGTCGGTCTTTCCAACTTTCATTTCCGGCTCCTTCGGTATAGATGGCTACCGGAAAGACGTCTTCGCCTACAGCGGCTACATACCACTCTCGAGCTTTCTGCATAGAGGGCTGAAACATGCCTGGTAGTGAAACAGCGTATTTACGCAGAGTGTACATTTCCTCAGTAGTTAGTGCGTTTTTTGAGGGTATATTAGCCTGCTTATCATCAGAGGGCATATTTTGAATCATTTTAGCGACAATACCTTGATACTGCTCATCGTGTATGAGGCGGTTTTGCGTGTCTGCCCATTGGGCTGTTGCGGCTGTGTCGGGGGTGCTAAAGCCCACCTCCTTTGCTACGAGCATTTGTGCTAAGGTCTGGGAGGATTTTTGTACATTTTCAGGTGCGTTCAGCCATTTTCGATGCTCGTAGAGTGTCCAAAGCGTTTCATGCGCACTAGGCGTGCTACTGTTTTGTAGTTGCAAAAGTTGTATATCTATGTCGGACAGCCGTGTTGTCGACGGATGGGGAGCGTCTCTATACCAGAGTGCTTCAACTGAGCCGTCAGAGATCTCTTTGCCATTATAAGTAATAGTTTTGTCGCCCCACTTATCAACAGCAACCACAAGATTATCTTTACCTGTGCGCACTTGGTCAACATTATAAATAGCTACCTCGTGTCCAAGCCTGGTAAGTTTTTCTGCAACAGGCATATACTCATCGCTCGCATGTGTCGATGAGACAATCAGCAAGTTTCGTTCCATATAGATATCTCCCTATGGGCGATGGTATCTTTATAGTAGCCTCGCTTATCGAAGAAGTAAATTTTTGCCTTACTATAACACCATGCAAATGATGCTTATTCTACAACAAAAGCGTTAAAGATACTGTGGAGCTGCTGGCAAGCCAAAGTATTCTTCGAGCGTCATAATGCCCTTTGCATGCATGTCATTTGCTACACTTACGCCTACGTAGCGGATATGCCATGGCTCATAACGATAGCCAGTTACACTCATTTTCCCTTGTGGATACCGAATAATAAAGCCGTAGGTATGAGCGTTTGCTGCCAGCCATCTCCCTTCGGCAGTATTGCTAAAACAATCTTCAATGCCGCATCCGCCACCGCCTACGTCAATTGCTAGGCCAGTTTGATGTTCGCTGGTGCCAGGCCGTGCGCTTTGGGTGTCAGCTACAGCTTGCCCATAGGTGCGAACCTCGTTGTTGTACACACTTACCTGTGTCGTGTATGAACGATAACCACTTAATGGGCGAATCGTATAGCCTGCAGCTTGTGCTCCGGCAGTGAGCTGCGAAAGTGCACTAGCTGCTTCTGCACGCATTTTTTGCCCGCCGCCCACAGCAACTAAATCGCCAGGCGCATAGTTTTTAGGCTGTAAGGGACGCGTTTTATTAACTACCACCGTAATGCTTGCTGGGTCATCGATTGAAGATGCTCGTGCGGCAGGTTTAGGTTCTTTGGGTTTTTGCTCTTCTTTAGGCGCCTCTTTCTTTTTCGTCTTTTTAGGTGTAGTTACATGTTGTTTTTTGGTAGGCTCCTGCTGCTCAGCTTGGGCTTGCATGAGAGCAATACTTACGCCAACTACAGCAGCTAGCACAATAACGCCTGCAGCAATAATTTTACGTTTACGAGTCATCATGAGGTAGTATAGGCCATTTAGTGTGTTGCTTCTAGTATCTTCATACCGTAGACTGATATTTAAGAAGCAATTAAATATGTATGAGCAAAAAAGTACAAAATACAGAACCACACCAGTTGGCTAAGCATATTGTTGATATCAATATGCATGGCATGCGTGGGCGTATGTTAAAGGCGCCTACAGCCCGCAAAACTAAAAAGCGTGAAATCTTGCTTTTGTACGGGCATCATGCCCTTATAGAGCGCTGGTTTGGGCTTGTAGAGAATTTGCAGGATTACGGTACTGTCACGGTGTTTGATTTACCAGGGTTTGGTAATATGGATAGTTTTTACACTATTGGCGAAAAGCCAACGCTTGATACTATGGCTGATTATCTCGCAGCGTGCATCAAGATGCGCTACAAGCGGAAGCGTATCACAATTGTAGGCATATCGTATGGCTTCATTGTGGTGACGCGTATGTTACAACGTAATCCGGAGCTCGCTAAAAAGGTTGACCTGTGCGTGAGTATTGTTGGTTTTATGCATCGCGATGACTTTCTGTTCTCTCCACGCCGGCGAACATTTTTTCAAAAGGCAACGCGAGTACTTGCTGCACGCCCGATTCCCTTCCTGATACGGTATCTTGGCTTGAATGCGTTTGTTATAAAAAATATTTATGTACGTTTGCCGCTTGGAAAGCGGCGTATCGAAGGCATGCAAACTGATGATTTTAAAAATATGATGGATTTTGAAGTGCGCCTGTGGCAAGTGAACGACGTTCGTACTCACTGGGCAACCACAAGTGAGTTTCTTGATCTCGATAATTGTCAGAAAAAGATTGATTTGCCAGTGTGGCACGTTGCGGCAAGCCATGACCATTACTTTAATAACTATAATGTCGAACAGCATATGCGCGTAGTGTTCAGTGACTATACGCAAGTGGTTATGAAATCTCATGCGCACACGCCGAGCGTCCTTGGTAATAAGAAGGAAATGTCTATTATGTTGCCCACAAAGTTGAAGCGGGCGCTTTCGAAACAGTCAAAATGAGTGGTATAATGGGTCGCAAGTATGAAAATCGGTATAGTATGTCCCTACGACATAAATAAGGGTGGTGGTGTTCAAGAGATTATTCGGGCACTACAAGATGGCCTTAAAGACCTTGGCCATGACGTAAAGGTTATTACGCCGCGGATGCGTGGTACTAACAAGAGTTATCAAGACACGATCTACCTTGGTACCTCTACGGATTTTCGGGCGCCGACGCACACCACATCTCAAATCGGCGGGAGTGTTGACGGATCGGACATTGATGCAATGCTTGCCAAAGAGAAGTTTGATGTCTTGCACTTCCACGAACCATGGATTCCTATTTTGAGCCGCCAAATTTTGAGCCGCTCAACGTGTGCAAACCTGGCAACTTTCCACGCAAAGCTGCCTGAAACTATGATGAGCCGTACCTTTGCAAAAGTTGTTACGCCATACACCAGGTCTGTCTTAAAGTATCTTGATGGATTTACAGCAGTCAGTGAGGCTGCCATGGAATATTTACGCACTATGACCGATCAGCCGGTGACTATCATTCCAAATGGCATTGACCTACATAATTTCCATGCACCGCGCCGCCGTGAGGAAAAACAAGAGAAAACCATTCTTTATATTGGACGTCTAGAGAAACGTAAGGGCGTGTCATATCTACTAAAAGCCTTTAAGAAACTTTCAAAAAAAGATCCCAACGCAAGGTTGGTGATTGCTGGAGACGGTGTTGATCGGCAAAAACTCGAATCCTTATGCCAAGAGCTTGGGCTAGAAGATAAAGTTACGTTCCTAGGCTATATTACCGAAACGCGCAAGAAACAATTGTTAAGGTCGGCTGATTTATTCTGCTCGCCGGCATTGTTCGGTGAAAGTTTTGGGATCGTATTGCTTGAAGCTATGGCATCTGGCCTCGTGACTGTTGCAGGTAATAATCCGGGATATACATCAGTTATGCAAGGGCTCGGTGCGCTTTCTCTTGTTGATCCAAAGCAAACCGATGAATTTGCGCACAGGCTTAATTTACTGCTCCAGGAACAGGATCTGCGGAAATTATGGCGGCAGTGGGCAAAAACAAGCGTTGTGCAATACGACTACCCGCACGTTGTTAGGCAGTATGAGGCTGCGTATATAGCAGCAGTTGAAAAGAAAAAAGAGGCATCTCGCGAGTCATGAGCAAGGCCGAGGCTTCAAAACTCAAAATTGGGCTTGTCATTGACGATTCGCTCGATAAGCCGGATGGCGTGCAGCAATATGTGTTAACACTCGGGGCATGGTTGGGTAATGCTGGACACGAGGTACATTACCTTACTACAGTGAGCAACGTTGACTTGCCTCATGTGCATGAGCTAAGTAAAACGGTAAAAACAAAGTTCAACGGTAATAGTGGCGGAACTCCGTTGCCTGCCTCGACGCGGCATGTTAAGCAGTTACTGCATGATGAGCGTTTCGATGTATTGCATATCCAGATGCCGTATAGTCCTTTCTTGGCTGGAAAGCTTATAAAATATGCGCCAGATACCTGCCGGGTTATTGGTACATTCCATATCTTTCCCGAGACTAAGCTTGTAAGTTCTGCAACGAAACTACTCGGGCTTTGGGTAAGGCGCCAGTTGAAACGTTTCGACGCATGCATAAGTGTTTCCACTGCCGCGCAAGAGTTTGCAAAACAGAGTTTTGGCCTTGATACAGTGGTAGTACCTAATATGATCGACGTGGCGCATTTTACGGTGTCAGCTGCAAAGAAATCAAAAAAGCGTACAGATATTGTGTTTCTGGGGCGCCTCGTTGAGCGAAAGGGTTGTATGCAATTATTGGAGGCAGTGAATTATATCGTGCAGCGCAAGCTCACGAAAGTACCATTTCATGTAACCATCGGCGGCAAAGGCGCACTTCGGCAACAGTGCGAGACTTACGTGGCTGCACAGGGTCTTGCGCCATATGTTTCATTTGTAGGTTTTGTGCCAGAGGCAGATAAGCCGGGCTTTTTAGCCCAAGCAGATATAGCAGTGTTTCCAAGCCTTGGCGGCGAGAGTTTTGGTATTAGTTTACTAGAAGCTATGGCAGCTGCTCCAGGTGTAGTTTTAGCTGGTGATAATGCAGGTTATCGGACAGTTATGGCGGGGCTTGAAGAGCAGCTTCTTAGGCCAGCCGATACTGCCCTATTCGCTGACAAACTCGTACAATACATAGAAGATCCTCAGCTTCGAATTACAGCCCAAAAAGCGCAGTATAAACACGTACAGCAGTATGACACGCCAGTGGTAGCACAAAAAATTATTGCTTTGTATAATGGTTAAAGATTGCATCGAACGTAGGAGTGCGTGATAATAAGCTTATGAAACTTAAACGTGGCAGTGGCGACACCCAAAAAATAGAGATACTTATATCAAACCGTACAGTGGTGCGTGTTATGGTGATGGTTGTTTTAACTATCATTGGCTTAGCTGCGCTCAATAAAGTTAGCCATGCGTTAGTTTTGCTATTTACTGCTTTCTTCCTCTCAATTGCGCTCAACGCACCGGTACATTGGATTGGCGAGCATTTGCCAGGTAAACGCCGCGGCAGCCGCACCTTAGCAACGAGTATTTCGTTTTTGATTGTTATTGTGGTGCTTTTGAGTTTTATTTCACTCGTAGTGCCGCCAGCTGTTCGCCAAGTAACAAGCTTTGTGAAAGATGTGCCAGAGCTCGTTGACGACCTACAAGACCAAGACAGCGCAATTGGCAAGTTTATACGGGATAATAATTTAGAAGAAGCAACCAATAATATTTCGAATGAAGCATCGAATGTAGTTAAGAATTCGGGATCAACTGCGGTGAGTACGGTAGGCATGGTTGGCAGTGGTCTCGTAGCACTGCTAACAGTACTTGTCTTAACCTTTATGATGCTGGTCGAAGGCCCTCGCTGGATTGCGTACGGCAAGCGGCTCTTGCCCGATGATCGGCATGATCAGATTACTCGCCTAACGCAAGATATGTATAAAGTCGTGCGAGGATATGTGAATGGGCAAGTTACGCTTGCCTTGATTGCTGCGCTGATGATCTTGCCGGTCATGCTGCTGTTACATGTGCCGTATGCTGGCGCCTTGGCGGCTATTGTCTTTCTCTGTGGGCTTGTGCCAATGATCGGGCACTATATAGGTGCTACGATTGTTACGCTTGTGGCGCTTATAGAATCACCGCTTACAGCTATACTGATTTTGGCCTACTACGTGTTGTACCAGCAAATTGAAAACTATGTTGTGCAGCCGCGAGTTCAAGCGAGCGCTACAAATATGTCTCCGTTGCTAGTATTTGCGTCAGTTATTATTGGCATTAACCTTGCCGGAATTTTAGGCGGGCTTGTCGCGATACCGGTTGCTGGGTGTTTACGTGTACTCGCTATTAATTATTTACAGGCCAAAGGAAAGATCACTGCGCCACAGGCAGCACGTGTAAAGTCTATGAAATCTTCTGATGCCAAATAACACCGAGCAACTTGTCGTCTCGCAGCCCAATTCCTTGCCCTAAGAGCTGATCGCGAATTGTATCAGATGCCTTCCAGTCATTATTAGATCGGGCAGTTTCACGCTGCATAATAAGTTTCTTTTGCTCTTCTGTAATATCGCTTACGTGCGAAAGCCGTAAGCCTAAAAGTTCATCTACAAATACAAGGAACTCTTTGAGCCTTTCTGCTTCATCAACGTGGATTCCGTGAGAGTTTATGTCATGTGCAATCTCACTCAATAATGCAAGTGCCATGGGTGTATTGAGGTCGTCCTGCATAAGATCAAGAAGTGTTTTTTTGTGCGCATACCTGTTCATTTGGCGTTGCTTTGCTTTAGGTTGCCACAGCATGCTCGCCATACTCCTGTACGTTTGTAGTCGGTTTCGCGCGCTTTCCAGGCTTTCCCAGCTAAATTTACTTTGCGAACGATAGTGGCTTTCAAGTACATGTAAACGAAATACCTCTAGGTCAAAGCCTTTTGCTTCAATGTCTTCGAGTGTAATGCTGTTTCCGAGGGATTTGCTGATTTTTTCGTCTTGCACAGTAATGTGATTAGTGTGCATCCAATAGTTTGCAAAGCGCTTACCAGTTGCGGCTTCGCTTTGGGCAATCTCGTTTGTATGGTGTACTGCAATATGGTCAATGCCGCCACTGTGGATATCAATCGTTTCACCAAGATACTTCATCGCCATCGCCGAGCACTCGAGGTGCCAGCCAGGAAACCCTTTTCCCCATGGGCTATCCCACTCCATGTCGCGTTTTTTATCTTTAGGGCTAAATTTCCATAACGCAAAATCTGACGCATTGCGTTTTTGGGTGTTAAACTCAACGCGCGCACCGGCTTGTAAGTCATCAAGGTCAAGCCGTGCAAATGCAGCATAACCTTCGAACTTGCTTGTATCGTAGTACACGCCATCATCTATAACGTAGGTGTATCCTTTTGTTTCAAGTGTTTTAATAAGTTCAATTTGCTCTTGGATATGTTCTGTTGCCCGCGGCAAATAGTCTGGTTGCACCATATTAAGCCGCTTAGGCCCCTCTGTAAAATAATCACTGTAATACTGAGCAATATCCCACGCAGTTTTTCCTTCGCGTTTGGCGCCTTTTTCGAGCTTGTCTTCGCCTTCATCTGCATCACTTACCAGGTGTCCAACGTCAGTAATATTCATGACCCACGTTGGAGTTAACCCGTCAGCTTTGAGCGCGCGGATAAGTACATCGTATCGAATAAATGTAAACCAATTGCCAATGTGTGGGTAGTCGTATACGGTTGGTCCGCAGGTATATACCGTAATAGCGTGAGGTTTAATTGGTGTTATGTTGTCTTTGGTTCGCGTGAGCGTGTTATAGAGTTGCATGGGCATTTTCCTGTTTGGGGTTATCAAGGAGCGTCGTAGTATAACTAATGCAGTCTGATTTTATAGTATCAATAGATTTACCGTTAGTAATTTTAAATCCGCTGGCGTATTGGTGTCCGCCGCCGCCGAAGTGTTCCGCTATAGCCCCGGCTACTGTGTAGCCGTAATTTGCGCGTATAGCTGCAGTTATTCGCCCGCTATCGTAGGTTTTTAAGACGATTGCTATCTGTACTCCAGCGGTTTGAAGCATGTCTGTCTGGATTAATGGTGCTGGGTTGTAAAGAGGGCTAAACTCATTGATTTCTTGTTGTGGAACTACAACTATAGCGAGCCTTCCGTCTGCATGCAGTTCGGTACGTTCAATGAGTCGTGCTTTATAGCGGAAAATGGTTTCTGGCATTTTACCAAATTCACGGCGAATGTCTTCGAGCTTTGGACGGCTAACACCACGATCTAATAGTTCTGCCACAATACGATATGTTTCAGGTGTTGCAAGCTCGTTTGTAAGTCCCTGAGTATCGCCTAAGATAGTGCTCGTAATAAATTCACAAGCAACAATATCAAGCTTCCATTGCAAATCGGTGCTTATCATATAGAGTAGCTCGCCAGTAGATGCCCGTGATCCGTCATTGATAACAACCGTAGCAAATGGAATCGGATTATCAGTAATTTCATGATGGTCAAGCACAATGCACGGTTTGCTTGCGATAACTCCTTTAGCCTGTGGGTTTTGCAATATGTCAAAGAGCGTCATCGTCGAAGCATCAACAATAATACTTATATCAAAATTGCGCGGAATTTCTTTTGATACCCTATCCCAGCCTGTCATGTAGCGCAAATACGAAGGCATGTCTACGGAGCAGTATAGTTGCGTTGCCTTGCCCATATCTCCAAGGATTGCTTCAAGCGCAAGCGCGCTTCCAAGGCTATCAGCATCTGGATTATCGGCTTGGATAATAAGTATGGTTTGTGCAGTATCTACAAGTTTACGGACTTGCTCTGTCTCCGGGTATGTCATGTCAGTATTATACCAGCTACAGCGTCGTTCGCCCCTCAAGTGCGCGTCCAAGTGTAATGTGGTCGGCATATTCGAGGTCAACGCCAATCGGCAAACCTCGGGCGAGCCGCGTTATAGCGACATCTTTATCTGCGAGGCGTTTTTGAATATAGAGTGCTGTTGACTCGCCCTCTACGTTGGCGTTAGTTGCAAGGATAACCTCCTTGACTGAGTCCTCGTCAATACGAGCTAGCAATTCATCAATATGAAGCTGCTCTGGCCCCACTCCATCAATAGGCGAAACAAGGCCACCGAGCACATGGTATGTCCCTTTAAATTGGCCAGTTTTTTCTATAGCAATAATATCAAATGGCTCAGCTACAACTGCGACTACTTGTTTGTTGCGCTGAGGGTTGGTATACAGCGGAGATAGCTCCTCGTCAGGGCTGATGAGCGCAAATGTCTTTGGACAGTAACTAATACCTTTATGTAAATTCGTTAAGCTCTGGGCTAGCTTGTGCGCCTTATGCGGTTCTTGCCGCACTATATAATATGCGTAACGCTCAGCGGTACGCGGACCAACACCTGGTAGAGTACCGAGTGCCTCTATAAGCTCTTGAAGTGCAGGCGGAAGCAGCTGCATAGTAAGCCTACAAGCCTAAGTTGCCGAGTGCGCCCATCATAGGCTGCATTTTTTCGGCTGCCACTTTTTGGCTTGTCTGGATTGCTTCTTTTACTGCTTCTTCTACCCACCGCTCAAGTTCTCCGATATCGTCAAGATCAACATACTCCGGATCAATATGAATTTTTTTGATTTTCTGCTCGCCATTGATCTCAACGCGAACAGCACCATCACCTGCCTCAACTTCAATAATTTGTTTCTGGAGCTCTTTTTGGATTTTCTTTACCTGTAAGAGCATTTTTGCTTGGTCAAATTTTCCCATAATTTCCTTCCCTTCTCAAGACTCTATTGTACCAGATTCTCAGAGGTTTGCGTGAATTCTTGTTTTGTTTCCTGATTATTCGGCCATGCCACAAAATAAGCGCGCAGATTATATATACAGCTGAGAGCGACAACAATCGTTACTAAAAAGATACCGATTGATTTTGCAAACGGATTGCGCGGAAATACTACAAGCCACTGGCTGAGCAAAAGTGCTATGCCTGCTGCAACTACTAAATATACTATCGGTAAAAGAATGGCTATGGTGACTGAGCCGCCAAGGCCTATGAGAGCCCAACTTATAAAAAATATAATTGCTAGGAGTTTGACTCTTAGTAAAGTGCGGAACTTGAAATAATAATATAGTCCAAGCGGCAGCATAATAATAGCAAACGCATCAAGCAGTGGCAGGTTTGCCAGCTGATGTTGCGGCCCAAGATTTGACCATGCCAGAAGGCTGAGTGGCACCTCTGCTATATTTTTTGCAAACTCAATGATGGTGGGCCATGTTTCTGGGAAGCCAAGCAACTCAAAAACGCTCTGGGAACGTGTTGAAAGCGCATATAACACTGGCGCCACAATAAAACACAGCCCAAAGATGTAGAGTGCAATACGATATGGGGTGGAAAGCCGGCGCTTGAGCAACCGAATATCTTTTCTTCTAAAATATAGCCCGGCGAGTAAGAGCCAGATCATGCCTGGCGTATAAATCGTGATGCCAACAGCTAAAATGGCAGCAAAGTAACTAAATTTACTGTGTTCGCCGCTGGCTATCCAGTAGCTTGAGGTGGCCAATAAAAGCAAACTAAAGGCAAGTAAAATATCTGGTACGCCAAGCCGTGCAGTATGCAAGAACCATGCCGAACACGCCAACAAGGTTGTAGCTAAAAATGCGGTACGCGGCGCGTACCAGTAACGCGTGCCAATATAGAATAAGCCGAGCGTTGCCACGCCGAAAAGTATGCTGGTAAATCGAGTCGCGAGCAGCGCGTTATCGAGAAAAGCATTAATGATATATGCAGTTATATTGTAAGGGGCGTTGGCAGGGTTGCTGGCGATATGTGATAAAGAGTGAATGGCTTGCGTGGTAGCAACCTCATCTGGGCTATAGCCTGGCAGCAACGTCTCGAGATTGTTGACAAATAATAGTCCGAGCGCAGCAGCTATAATAACCAGCGTGCTGGCAAATTGCCACCATGTCTGCAACGAAAAGTGTACCCCAAGTTTCTTCATTCTTACGTATGATTATAGCACTATTCTGTAAATGGTTCGGCGTGGCGCTTATCTATGCTACGGAAGCGCTGTTTATCCTTGTCAAAGTAAAGCTCAATATTACCAAGCGGGCCATTACGGTGCTTCTTAATAAGGATATCAGTAATATTGTGGCGATCAGTGTCCGGGTTATAGTAATCTTCGCGGTAGATAAATGCTACCACGTCGGCGTCTTGCTCAATAGAGCCGGATTCACGTAGGTCGGCAAGCTGTGGAATTTGTGGGCTGCGGCTCTCGACGCTTCGGCTCAACTGGCTGAGTGCAACAAGCGGAACATCGAGCTCTCGTGCCATACCCTTAAGCCCGCGGGATATTTCTGAGATTTCTTGTACACGGTTACCGTCACCGCCATATTTACTACCACCGCTCATAAGCTGAAGATAGTCAACAACTACAAGCCCAAGTTTATGCTGGTGTGCTTCGCGCCGAGCCTTGGTGCGCATATCGCTCACTGTAATACCTGGCGTGTCATCGATATAAATTGGAGCTTCGCTGAGTACGCCCATAGCATGCCCAAGCTTTTCAAAATCTGCATCGGTAAGGTTGCCTGTACGGAGTGCCCAGGCGTCAACGCCAGATTCCATAGCAAGCAGCCGGTCAACAAGCTGTTCTTTGCTCATTTCCAGACTGAAGATAAGTACCGGCTCTTTTGACTGCACCGCAATATTATGCGCAAGATTTAAAACAAGTGCAGTCTTGCCCATAGATGGCCGGGCGGCAAGAATAAATAAGTCAGCTTTTTGCAGGCCAGCGAGGACGTTATCCATATCTTTATAGCCTGTTGGTATACCACGGATTTTCTGGCTATCCTTGTGTAGCTCATCAAGCCGGTCAAAACTTTCAGATAATATCTCCTCGAGACTCACGACAGATTGTTTGACGTGTTGCTGGCTTACAGCAAATAAACGGGACTCTGCTTCCTCGATAAGCTCTTTGAGGCTTTTTGACTCATCATAGCCCAGCTCTACCATATCTTGCGAGGCGCCAATCAGGCGACGCCTGAGTGCTTTCTGTGCCACAATGTCAGCGTATTGCTCAACGTGGGCAGCAGTTGGTACAAAGTTAGTCAGTTCTGTCAGGTAGCTTGCGCCGCCAATAACTTCTAGTACTCCGGTATTTTTGAGCTGGTCGGCAAGCGTCAATACATCTATTGGGTCGCGTCTTTCGTAAAGCCTTACAAGACCTTCATATATGTGCTTGTGCCGCTGGTCAAAGAAATCTGCTGGCGTAACAGTATCAGCTATCTTAACAATGGCATCTTTATCGATAAGTACGGCACCCAAAAGGCTTGCCTCGGCTTCGAGGTTTTGTGGAATGTCTTGCTTTTGTGGTTCCCTTTTCATAACTCCTACTAGGATTCTAGCAGTTCTGCGCCGCCAAAAATATTGCTAATGGTTCCTAAGGGGCTATTTTCGGGTGGATTTGGCACATCTAGCTCCTCTGAAGGCTTAATCGGTTTCGGCTGAGGGCTCTTCTCAACAACACAAACGATCTTTACCGACTGTTTTGTAAGCTGCTC
>CAYTIU010000021.1:12295-14156 GCA_964438085.1 uncultured Candidatus Saccharibacteria bacterium
TGAAGTGCCTCCAGAACAGATTCTGGCTCAAATCGATCGCCTCAGCAATAATGCGTTTATTCTTGGGGTCGTCAAGCCTCTTTTGGTGAAACGAAAAAGAAAGCCTCAGAGTAATCGTATTATCGGCAAACTCTGGCTCTGCCATACGAAGCACGCCATAGAGTGTATTGTATTTCTTCTTAACAGTTGTGAGTACATCTGGCCAAATAGATGCGGAAAACTCGCTGGTTAGTGTATCGGGCACTCGTTCAGATACTTTTTTTGGTGTTTGAGCTTCAACCTTGGCTGGTGCCACATCTGTTTTTCTGGCTTGTTTAGATTTTTCTGGCGGCTTTATTTCATGTTTTTGCGGAGTTTCAGGCTTGTTGGTGGCAACTGGCTTTTCTGGCGTTTGAGCCAAAGCTGCGGATTGAGTTGGGTTATCTGTAAGCACATATGAAAGCAGTGCTACCTCAAGCGCCGCGAATGGATCTGAAGCTACCGGTACCTGTAGGAGTGTTTGCAAAAGCGTAATGTCTTTTTGCGCATTCTTGCTTTCACCAGCAACAAGCTGTGTGCGAATAATTGCTGAAACTTGGTTGGCAAGCGCTGCTGATGATGCGCCTTGCACTCTCAGCTCTTGAAGCAACGTTACCAGTGTTTTTATATCACCTTGCTCTAGTGCGCTCGCTAGCTGTTCAATGATTGCGCTTGGAGCGATACCAAGGAGTGATTCTATATCTTTAGCAGTAATCTTAGTATCATGACTTCTGGCCTGGTCAAGAATGCTGATACTGTCGCGGAACGAGCCGCCGCCATGTTCTGCAATCAGCCGCAAAGCTTCATCATCAATGGCGATCTTTTCTTGTTTAGCAATACTCTTCAGGTGGCTGATAACTTTAGTAGTTTCAATTGGTTTAAACACAAAATGTTGTGTGCGGCTAATGATTGTTTCCGGTAGTTTATGCACTTCTGTTGTGGCAAGTATAAAAATAGCGTGCGCAGGCGGTTCCTCAAGCGTTTTTAGGAGCGCATTAAAGGCCTCTTTAGTGAGCATGTGCACTTCATCAATGATATACACCTTATATTTTGCGGCGGTTGGCGCGATATGGATTTTATCGCGCAAATCACGCACTTCATCAATACGCCTATTTGATGCTGCGTCAATTTCAATAATATCAAGATGCGTTGCTGCGGTATCGTCATATGGTAGCTTATTAACCTCATGAGCCAAAATACGCGCGATGCTGGTTTTACCAATGCCACGAGGCCCAGTAAATAGATAGGCATGGCTAATACGATTCGTCTTCAGCGCCCGTTCAAGCGCCTGCGTGATGTGCTCCTGTCCGACAATTTCAGACAGCTTCTTAGAGCGGTATGTACGATATAATGCCTGTCCCATTTGTACTCATTATACGCCACTTACTCACAATATGTGTTGTGTTACGCACAAAACGCCAATAACTAAATACAATAACTAGCTAATTATAGAGCTGCTTCAAGTGCAGCCCACTCGGCGCTGTCATCTTCTTCTGGAATATTCACGCTGACCTGATCGCCTGGTTTTGCTTTGAAGTAAGTAACGCTGGCGAGTAGTACTCGGTAATTTTTGTCACTTGCTTCTACGAAGTAATGGCCGTTCTCGAGCTTTAGTACGCCAACGATTTGTTTACGTGCTACTGGCCCAATTTGCTTATAGAGGAAAGTTCCATCATCAGCGATAGTAAGCTTTAAGATATCACCTTGGACAAGCTTTGACTTACTAGCGTAGTTTGCTGGAACCGGGTATGTTTTACCGTCTGACCCAACCATGTTTTGGCCATCAAAAACTCCCTCGATAATTTTACCAAGGTTTTCAGTCTGTACTGGTGCAGTTACGTGC
>CAYTIU010000022.1:0-12391 GCA_964438085.1 uncultured Candidatus Saccharibacteria bacterium
GAAAGAACCAATGCTACCGCTAAGGTACTTTGGACGATGATAGGACTCGCCAGCGTGTTGGTGGGAATTATTATTCTCAACCAACCGGTTGCAGGCGGTGTAGGGTTCGTCTGGATACTTGGTCTTTACGCACTTATTGCAGGCCCGCTTATGATTGCAACGTCTATCGATGCACATAACGAAGCCGATGTATTGCCGAGCAAAGCAACCCGAAGATAGAAGAGCTAGCCACATAAATAAACCCTCGTAATGAGGGTTTATTTATTGTCCGCATTATATAGCCCTGTCACAGCCCTATATTTTATACAACTTGCTGCTTAATCTTTCGCCATTTACGGAGTCTCGCCCGTTGTGCTTTTTGGGGAACCCAATCTTTTTGTAAGTTATCTACTTCGAGGTCCTCAATATCTCTTACGGACATCGGTCTTCCTAGTATGTGTACTCGTTTCACGACATACCCTCCTTATGGTTATGTTCTGGTATAGTACGACAAACAAGCACGCCATTTCTGCAAAATATTTCACAAAAAACTACACTATCTTACACCAGATATGTACGGTATAATGGGCGCATGAAAGTTGTGGTGCAGGTGCCATGTCTCAACGAAGAAGAGACTTTACCGTTAGTTCTTGATTCAATTCCTAAGAAAATCCCAGGAGTTGATGAAATTATTGTGCTTATTATTGATGATGGCAGCACAGACAACACCGTAGCAGTTGCAAAAAAATACGGGGTAAGACACTTCGTAACTCATATCGGAAACAAGGGATTGGCACGCTCTTTCCATGATGGTGCACTCTATGCACTGAGTATCGGTGCTGACATACTCGTTAATACCGACGGAGATAACCAGTATCCACAAGAAAAAATTGGCGATCTTATCGCACCGATTCTACAAGGCAAGGCAGATATGGTTATTGCAGACAGGCAAGTACAAAAAATTGCTCATTTTTCACGAAGTAAAAAACTATTTCAAAGAATTGGTACGAAAGTACTCAATATTGCCGCTGGTACGAATGTTCCCGATGCTCCAAGTGGATTTCGCGCTTATTCGCGCGAAACATTGCTGCAAATTAATATAGTTACACGCTTTAGCTACGCCATGGAAACACTCATACAAGCAGGGAATAAGCGCATCCGCATTGCAAGTGTCAAAGTAACAACTAATCCTAAAACCCGAGAATCGCGCCTCTTTAATTCGTCGCTTGAACATATGTTTAAGTCTGGCGTTGCTATTTCACGCTCATTTCTTATGTATAAGCCCTATATGCTTTTCATGCCGCTCGGAGGCGCACTATTTATTCTAGGACTCATACCGTTTGTACGTTTTATGTATTTTGCGCTCATGGGCGACACGGGAGGGCACTTGCAGTCACTACTTGCAGGCGCTGTCTTGCTGACTGCTGCACTCATCTCTGTTACGCTCGGCGTAATCGCCGACCTTATCCGTATCAATCGGATTTTGATCGAAGACCAGCTTGAACAGCAAAAACGCGAACGATATAGCCGTTAGTCGCCAATAATAACTGGCTTTAGAACATTTTGAAGCTTTTGGTTTGTATCCTGCGTAAAGCTATTCGGCCAATACCAACGAGGTTCGCTCTTCACAATATATGTAATAAATCCGCCGCCTTGTAAAAAGAGCACAATAATAAGAGTTGCAAATAATCCTTTATAACGCCTAAGTCCTGTCTGATTGAAAAAGCGTACATACGCAGCAGCACACATCACGCCAAGAGCAGGCAAGAGGGGGATCAGATAGCGCCCGTTAATCGCTACTGGACGCCCAGTATATACATACAGTTGATATACCTGCAGCCACAACGCAGCCACATAGCACAAGCTAACAAGTGTAAATAATACAAAAATCGGGTACTGTCGAAACAGCGTACGACTATATACAAGCAGCAACACTACGCCTACAGCGCTTATAATAATCGTTGTGGTTGCTGGAATAGGAAGCTGGTTACGCGTTGCATATCCATTAGTTGGTCCAGCGAGCGTAAAGAAAAGCCTATGCCACATTCCCCACGCCCAATGAGTTGCTGTATATCCAACAGGACTACGCAAATCTTGCCCGGTATTTTTCTGAGAATATCGGTAATCTCGACCCCACGGCCCATACTGGCTACATTCTTCAATACTAATAACTGCTGCGCAATCTGGTACCGGATCGTGATAGCGAACTAGGTTTACCACGTAACGTTGGCTGAACAGCACGACACTTATGATACCGCAAAATACCAGCCCAGCTTTAAGTAAGCGCGATAGCTTTTGTGTGTCCCGTATAAACTGCGTAAACATCTTTTTGTTTGCACGTGATGCATAAAATATCTCATATATGACATAAATTACAGCTCCAGCGGCAATCGGTAAAAACGCATATTTAACAACCGATGCAATAAGCAATAAAATAATGAGCCAGTACGCTTGTTTGGCTGGTAATTGCCGTTTGGCGCGCAATTGCTCACGAATCATAAGCACCAGCCAAAAGACACCTGCCACAATGAGCATAAGGAGGTTGTCGTAATTGATTTGCCCGGCCAGTAAGGGAACTACAGGGATGAGGATAAAGAGTGCCATCACAACGTGTACAAGCGCTGGTGATAATTTGGCGCGCAATAATACCTTGCGGTAAAGCACAAGGCTCAGCACAAACATCACGACGTTCATCATTCTCAGCGTAATAACAATTGCTGTTTCGCTGGTAGTAACAGCTGCTAGCAAGCGGTACGGGAAACTCATTAGATAGTGGAAGAGATACGAGGGGTCAGTAGTAATTGAACCGAACACCGCTGCTTCTGGCGCTTGTACAACGCTAAAAGGATTCCACAGCTCAGCGTATATTTTTATAAGGCCAAGATGGAACTCCTCGTCGAACGCCATAGGATACAAGCTTGAAATAGCGACCCACGTTGACATGAGCGTTAAGACTGCAAGCGTACCATAAAAAAATGCATTGCTTGCAAAGAATAAAGATAGTTTATCTAAAAACCCCGCTTTTTCGGATTGTTTCATTGCCTACGATTATAAAGGAAATCTCTACAATCCGGTATACTTACATACATATGAAGCAAAAAATACGCATAGTGTTGGGTGCTAGTATTGTTATTTTGACGCTCGCGATATTTATTTGGTACATACAAAATCACCCGGAAATACGTGAACAGCTCTCTAGTACTTCGCTCTCGACTATTGTATCGCTCATTATTTTATATGGCGGCGTACTGGGCGCACTCATGCTTGTGCTACATGGCACACTTATATTCTATAAAAAACGCATGTCGCTTCATGAAAACTTTTCACTCAACGCGTATTCATCACTGGTTAACTTTTTCGGGCCAGGACAGAGCGGTCCGGGATTTCGTGCTGCGTACCTAAAACTCAAGCACAATGTCCGTATCAAGCAATACATGTTTATGACATTGGTGTACTATGCTTTTTATGCATTTTTTAGCGGCGTTTTGCTTGCAGGAGCAGCTTTCTCGTGGTGGATTACGTGTGCAATATTAGTTGGTATTGTTGGTGTGTGCTGGGTGGTGCTGAAATACTACCTAAGACGTAATAAAAATATTTTCACGCAATCATTTCACGCGCTGATAAAACCTTTTTCCATAGTTGCGATTGCTGCGTGTTTACAGGTTCTTCTGTTATGGGCAGTATACTTCATCGAGCTGCGCTCATTTGACGCTACGGTGACGCTCGGACAAGCAGCCATCTACACCGGGGCAGCAAATTTCGCCTTATTTGTCGCACTGACCCCTGGAGCAATTGGTTTTCGTGAGGCATTTTTAGTATTTACTCAAAACCTCCATCACATTCCAAACGAAATTATCGTAGCTGCAAACATACTTGACCGCGCCGTGTACATATTGTTCCTAGGAGTATTATTTATGCTAGTTCTTGCGCTGCACACCAAGAAAAATCTGCAGGTGTCAAAAGTGCAAGAACTTATGCAAAAGAAATAACGCTCAAAGAGCTTAAAAAAAGAGTATTATATAGCAATGAACGGTGTGGATTTTTTAATCATAGTACTCGCGCTCTTATCTATTGCACGTGGCGCAGACATCGGCCTTACGCGCCAAGCTGCTTCTTTCTTGGGGCTTTTAGTAGGCTTACTAGCAAGCTCGTATATTGCGTCGCTCTTTAACCTCAGTGCGATTGCCAGCTTTCTAATTATCGGTATCGGACTGCTCGGAGCTATTGTCGGCAGTGAGTATGCTGGCGTAAGGCTTAAAAAAATCCTACACGAAAAGTCGATCAATAAGGTCGATAAACTATTCGGCTCCATCATGGGGTGTCTTATCTGTCTTGCATTTGTCTGGTTTTGCGCCGGCGCTGTACCTGCAGTTCCGTCTACCTCTATAAAACAGTCTGTTCGCGACTCAAAAATTATCAGCTGGCTCGATGCCACATTGCCGCCCACGACCTCAATTATCCAATGGCTCGAAACATCTGTTGCCCAAACGCACATTCCAGACATAATCAGCGAGCTTGATTTCGGATCAACCGATACAAAAGTAGCTATCCCTGACATAAGTAAATTTCAATCTGTTATCGATGCCAGCCGTGAATCAGTTGTCGAAATAGAAGGCAGGTCTTGTAGCGGTATCGGCGTTGGCTCTGGTTTTGTGGCTGCGCCAAATTATATCGTAACCAATGCGCACGTTGTAGCCGGCATGCGCCATCCATATATCCAAGATATTGATGGACGGCATCGGGCAACTATCGTCGGCTTTGATCCCGCGAATGACATTGCGGTACTTAAAACAGACCGGCTCCGCGGCAAACCGCTGCAATTCTCAGATAACGTCGTCCCGGTTCATACCGAAGGAGTAGTTTTGGGATTCCCAGGGGGCAATCCGTTTACTGCACAGCCGGCAGTCGTTATTGAACACTTTACTGCGCTCGGGCAGGATATTTACAAAGAAGATGATGTCCGTCGCGATGTATATGCTCTTAAATCTACAGTTATGCCTGGCAACTCTGGAGGTCCGCTTGTTGATGAATCGGGGCGTGTTATTGGTGTAGTTTTTGCACGCTCAACGACAAACCAAAGTATAGGGTATGCATTAAGCACACCAGAAGTGCAACGGCTCTTACATGAAGCCCAGAGCCAGCCAAGCGCAACTGGCAGCCTGCGTTGTACCTCATAATACTACCGTGAAAAAACACTGCAAAAACAACACTAGCATTATTTGAAAGATAAAATATACTTATTACTAGCATGCGACGTAAATTTAGAGCACGATTCCGCAAAATTGCCAATACTATCTCGATGTGGGCTGGATCAGCCGGGGTCTTTGTAGGAGCAATTCTTATCATACTTATCTGGGCTTCTACTGGCCCGTGGCTTGAGTTTTCGGACACATGGCAACTTATTATTAACACTGGTACCACAATCATTACGTTTTTGATGGTGTTTTTAATTCAAAACACACAAAATCGCGACACAAAAGCTATACAACTCAAGCTTGATGAGCTTATCCATTCTACAAAAACTGCACGCGATACATTTGTCGGGCTTGAGGAATTAACCGATGAAGAACTCGAAGAGCTCGATAAAGAATTTAGGAAACTCAGCCAAACGCCAGCAAGCACAAAAGCCTTTGCTAAGCTACATCAGCGCATTGAGGCAGAGCATGTAAAGCGTATCACTCTACGAGCTCATGCCGGAAAAATGGTTGGTGCCTTGCTCAAACCACTCACTCCAAAGATGCCAAAGAAATAAACTATTCGTATCGTAATGCTTCGATAGGGTCTTTGCGTGCCGCCTTGATTGCCGGAACACTTCCAAAAACCATGCCAACGAGTACAGACAAAAGGAATACAAGCACTGCTGCCTCCCAGGTAATAATAGGATTAATTGGCGTAAAGATACGGAGTATGGCTGCAATACCGTAGGAAACTACCACGCCAATTAATCCGCCGGCAGCACTCAGCAGGACTGCCTCAATCATAAACTGATCAAGAATTTGTCTTTTGGTTGCGCCGATTGCTTTTCTGATACCGATTTCGTGCATGCGCTCAGTGACCGAGACAAGCATAATATTCATAATGCTAATACCACTTACTAGCAGGGCAATTGCCGCTACACCGCTTACCAGTGCGGTGAGTAATGTCATAACGTTACTCACAACCCGCAAATTTTCAGCCTGGGTTACCACGCTAAAGTCTTGTTCGCCGCCGTGGCTCTGGCGAACATGTTTCGTGATATCGCGTACAGTATCCTCAGTTGTGTATCGCTCATCAGCCCTTACTATAATTTGCGAAATCGCCGGGTTCTGACTCATTAACTCTTTGGCATTGTTATATGGAATAATAATTGCATTATTAAGATCAGATGTTGCTGCAAAAGGAACAGCCGAAGACCGTTGTAACACGCCGCGGACAATAAATGTTTCGTCTCTAAAATCAAATGCCCGACCAAGCGGTACACCCTCGCCAAATAAGTCTTCAGCCGCGCCGCGCCCAATCACTGCCGCATTCTGCCCGTACTGCTTGTCAGTAAAGAAATCGCCGTGCTGCACATTGAGCCGCAAAAGAGCAGGCAAGTCTTCTGTTGAAGCAAAGACATTCGCGTCTGTTTTCTCATCTTGTATCGTTATCTCGCCCGGTATAACGCTCAGCGGCGCGGCTTTATCAACCGATTCCAGGCCTTGAATAACCTGATAGTCGTTATAACTCAGCGGTGCGTATTCTGTTTGCCCACTCAGGCTATTTATATGTTCAAGCGGCTGCGCGCCAGCAGTAAAATTACCTGGCCGTACGGTTATTATGTCGGTACCAAGCACTTCAATCTGGCTGGTAATTTGCCGTTTCACACCCTCGCCAATACCAATGATAACCAACACCGGAACTACCGCTACGACTACACCAAATATCGTCAGTCCGCTGCGCCAACGCGCATTGCGTAGAGACGCAATAGCCATCTGGATATTACCGCGGATTGCACTGTTCATCGCACAACCTTTTGCCGCTTTGCCCGGATTTTTTTAGATTTCTTACGCTTTGGCTTTGTAGCTGGTTTTTCAGCTGTATCTGCGCCAGGCACTGCATTCATAAGTGCCGACACGCCGGCAAGATCATCTTCTTCGCTGGTTTTTGACACGCCGTACATAACTTTCTTAGCAAGCGGAGCAACTTCGCCGAGCTTCGTAACTTCGTCGTGAATAATACTGCCATCATGCATATAAACTACCCGAGTAGCATACCGCGTTAATTCCGGATTATGTGTCACCATCAAAACCGTATTGCCCGTTTTATGTATTTCCGCCAATAGTTCCATAACCAGACGGCTGCTTGCGCTATCTAAATTTCCTGTAGGCTCATCGGCAATAATAATCTTTGGATTATTCACAAGCGCCCGAGCAATTGCTACGCATTGCGCCTGGCCACCACTCAATTGCTTCGGAAAAAAGAATTCTCGGTTTTTTAAACCCACACGCTCTAATATTTCGCTGGCACGTTGCACCCGCCGCTTGGTGCTAACACCTTTGTATTCCAGGGGTAGGGCAACATTCTCAAGTACCGTGAGGCGCGGCAGCAAGTTAAACGACTGGAAAATAAACCCGATGTGGTCACGCCTAATCTTAGCGCGCCGCATGGCATGTAATTTTGCCACTGAACGCCCGTTAAACATATATTTTCCGTGGCTCGGCTGGTCGATCATGCCAATAATGTTCATAAGTGTCGATTTACCGCAGCCGCTCGGGCCCATAACGCCCACAAATTCGCCCTCTTCTATGTTGAGGCCTACCTCATCTAAAGCAAGGGTCATAGCATCACCAAGACCATATACTTTACTAACTTCTTGTAACTCTATAATGGGCATATCCTATAGTGTACGCTGTAAACTCCAGACAGAGCAAGGAGTTTTTATAGTAAATTTCGCAAAAATGTGTCATGGTGCGCCTAGGAGGTTTCTCAAATATCCTGCATGCGGTATTATAAGCAGTGCTGGAGAGGTGCAAGAGTGGTTGAATTGGCACGCCTGGAACGCGTGTGTGGCAGCAATGTCACCCAGGGATTCGAACCCTGTCTCTCCGCCAAATAACACGATTCTCTTTACAATTTTTATTGTTTGTGTTATAATACACAATAATATGGCTCTCAAAAATCCCGAGACTACTCGCGTACGTCACGAAGTGTTATCTGATGATCGGTATAGTATCCGTTTGCCGCGCGTTGGCAAGGCACTACTCAGTACTAAATATGAACCACCTGGAAGTATCTCACTTATCGCGCTCGAGGTGTATCAAGACCATCGCGGTAAAGGAATCGGTAGATTCTTATTTCGCAAGGCAGTGCAGACCGCTCAAGAGCAAGGCTACCAACAACTTACGACAATGGCTGCCAATGAACGAACTGCAAGTTGTTTTAAACTATTCGAGCCAGATCAGCTCGAATTTTCACGCCTTAATCCCCAGAACGATCAATATGAACCGCTTGAAGACATCAGCCTGCATGGTGTTATCCAATATTTACAGATAAATCGTATGCTCCGCCCCCAGGAAAGTGCAGATTCTATGCTTGACATAGGTGTTCACGACTGTGTTCGTATTCAAGCACAGCTATAACGGTTAGTTGTTTAGTAAAATTTATTACAGAAACATATGCACGGGAGTCCTACTATAGGAATTGTTGTTAACGGAGATAAACATGTCGAAAAGACAACTTGATCTGGATGGGGTGGGGGAACATGTTGTGTTTGGGGTAGTATCCGGCATTATTATAGGTACTGCCTTAGGAGTCCTAATTGAAAATATTCCAATTGGGCTACTCGCTATATGTATGGTTAGTTGCTGTGCATGTATCATTTCCCTGATGACAAGCAAAGGCATCTAGGAAACCTACTCAGTAAGAATGTTCACACGCCATAGGCGTGTTTCTTGTTATACTGGCTCTTGGAGGTATACATGAGAGTAACCAAATATGAGCACGCGTGCCTAGACATCGAAGAAGCCGGCCAGCGCCTCATTATTGATCCAGGAGTATTTAGTACATCATTGCCGGCCACGCACACTAACGTTGTGGCGATTATTATTACGCACGTGCACGCCGACCACCTGCATGCGCCGACCATACAACGCCTCCAGGCACAAAACCCAAAAGTTAAGATATTTTCTACTGAGCAGGTTGCTGAACAACTCAAAGATATATCAGTAATTGTTGCGAAGCCTGGCACAATGCATCAAATTGGCGCGTTCACACTTGCATTTCTGGGTGGTGAACACGCTATAATTCACGCGTCGCTGCCTGTTATCCAAAATCTCAGCGTACTTATTAATACCACAGTATTCTACCCAGGCGATTCGTTGACACTCCCCGGCCGGCCAATCCCGCTGCTCGCACTGCCCGCTGCGGCACCGTGGCTTAAGGTTGGCGAAGTTATCGATTATATAGACGAGGTAAAGCCAGCCCAAATCATTCCAGTACATGACTTTATCCTTTCGGATGCAGGCAAGAAAATACATGACAATATGCTGGTTGACGCTTCAAAAAAAGCTGGGGCTACCTACACTCGTCTGAAAACAGGGCAGTCAATTACCGTATAGCAGCGGCCTATTAGACTACTGTGGTACCAACGGCCTCACCGCGCGCGACGCGCCGGATATTATCTTCAGCCAGCGCATCAAATACCACAACTTGTAAATTATGTTCCATTGCGAGCGCTAACGCTGCCTTATCCATAACTTTGATGTGCTCATTATCGACAGCTTCTTTAAACTGTATAGAATCATATCGTACGGCATCAGTAAACTGAGCTGGGTCTTTGTCGTAAATACCATCAACTTTTGTAGCCTTGTACACAGCGCGGCAATTGAGCTCTAGCGCAAGATTAACTGCTGCCGTATCAGTTGTAAAATAAGGGCGACCCACGCCGCCAGCTACAATCACAACACGCTTTTTTGCAAGATGCTTGTCTGCAAGCCGATGAGAGAAGTTTTCTGATACTTGCTGGGCAAAAATATTTGATAAACACCGGGTACGCACTCCGCGTGATTCAAATACATCTGTCAGGGCAACGGCGTTCATCATAGTTGCCAGCATACCCATGTGATCAGCTGTCACGCGCTTAATACCATGTCCAGCAACTTGGGCGCCACGCACATAATTACCACCACCGACCATAATGATGACTTGGTTGTCGTTTTCTGCAAATGTTTTTATTTCTTCGGCTAACCAACTTGCAAATTCAGGATCAAAGCCATGCTCGTATTTACCAGCAAGCTGCTCGCCTGAGATTTTAAGAAGTACCCGATTAGACATCGAGAGCAAGTATACCACGATTTTAGGAAGATGACTAGGGTATTACACTACAAATGATCTACGTCACAACTATCGTTGATCTACGTTATCTGCTATATACTAGGAGGCATGAAGATTTACTCGTGGAACGTCAATGGTATCAGGGCGGTTATAAATAAAGGGGCATTTCAATCATTTATCGCTGAACATCAGCCAGATATTTTGTGCCTGCAAGAAACCAAAGCCAAACAAGGGCAGGCAGAGATAGACCTGCCAGACTATGAAGAATACTGGAACAGCGCCGATAAAGCTGGCTACAGCGGCACCGCCATTTTTACCAAAATAAAGCCGCTCAGTGTCATAAATGGCTTTCCGCAAGATATTATCGAGCAATATGATGCGCGCGGCGACATATATGGCGACCCAAACAAAGAAGGGCGGGTCATTGCAGCAGAGTTTGATACGTTTTGGGTGGTAACCGTATATACACCAAACAGCAAAGGCGATTTATCACGCTTGGAATTACGACATAAACATTGGGATCCAGCGTTTTTGGCATACGTAAAACGGCTTGAAGAAACTAAGCCAGTGCTGTTTTGCGGTGACCTTAACGTTGCACACACCGAAATTGACCTAGCCAACCCTAAGCCTAATGTTGGCAAACATGGCTTCACAAACGAAGAACGCGAACGGTTTCAAGACTTTTTAGATGCTGGTTTTATAGATACATTCCGCATATTCAACAAAGAGGGTAGCAACTATACCTGGTGGACGCACTGGGCAAATGCCCGCGCCCGCAATGTTGGCTGGCGGATCGACTATTTCCTTGCCAGCAAAGCACTCAAGCCACGCATAACCGCAGCAAATATTCACGCCGATGTCATGGGCTCTGATCACTGCCCGGTAAGCATTAAACTGGAGGTATAGTATGCAAGAAAAAAACGATACTACGTTTGAAGAAATCAATCAACTTATCCAGAATTATTTAAAAGCGCGTAATTGGCAAGACAACACCTCGCGCTCTTTAGCAATATCTATTGCACTCGAGGCAAACGAACTTTTGGAGCATTATCAGTGGGAAGAAAATCCAGTTGGCAGTAAAGAAGATATTGCCGAAGAATTAGCAGATATTTTTATCTATGCGTTCCAATTTGCAGATATAAATAACGTTGATATCGCTAGTGCCATAAAAGATAAACTAAGGAAAGCTGAAAAGAAATATCCTGTCGAGAAGTTTCAAAAAGGAACAGCAGAGGAGCGTAATAAGGCGTGGGTTGAAGCAAAGCTAGACCACAAGAAAAAAGGGTTATAGGGAATAAGATTTTTATAAAGCCGTGCTACAATTGAAAACAATGAATATACATACGTTGAAGCAATTGCAACTCCTCCTCAGCCTTGATGGGCTGTGCTTCAGCATGGTTGAAGCCTGAGCGTAAACGCTTCTCGCACAGCCCACACATAATCAGGCTTCACCGCTAGAGGCCTGATTTAAATTTGTGGAGAAAAACTATGTACGAACAATGTGCTGCACGGCAGCCAATTTATTTTACCGAAGTCACCTTACGCGATGGCGAACAGCAAGACAAACCCTTTGAAAATATGCCGATAGCCGACCGGCTCGAGGTATTTGATTCGCTTGTTGATTCTGGCATGCGCCGTATCGAGATTGGGCATCTTGCAAACCCTCATGACGTAGCGCTTGCAAGCGCACTGGTAGACCATATACACCAGAAAGAAACGCTCGGCGACACAAGATATAGCGACGTAGAATTGCAGGTATTGTTTGGTTCACAAGCAGATATGATTGAGCCTGGGCTTGAAGCATTACATCATTTTGATAAAGACCGTGTCGTTGTACATGTCTATGATCGCGTATCGTCAGAATTACGTAATTTAGCCGCGGAGCCAAAGACTGCTGTAGAAACTGCTGAAAGCATTATCGCGGTTGGGCAGAAAGCATACGGTGCGGGTTTTACGCGCTTTTCCGTCTCTGGCGAGGGCGCCGTAAACCACGAAGACACACCAGAAGAAACGACGCATTTTTACACAACTATCGTGCAAGCCTTAGAAGATATGGGTGCAACGGAGATTAACGCCAATCTTGCAAATACGTTTGGGATATCGCTTGGCAGCATGTGGG